>JAHDIA010000467.1 GCA_020631035.1 Chitinophagales bacterium
AGCCATCATCTGGATCTGGTGCTGCATTCACAATTACACAATTGGCAGCATCAAAGCTATCTGCTGTCAAATCACAGCCATCATCTGGATTTGGTGCGTCATTCACACACACACAGTTAACATTGTCATAAGAATCCGTTGTCAAATCACAACCATCATCACAAGCAGGATACATACAAGAACCATCATCAGAGTCTGCATCTGGATCATAATTGTCTGCACACACATTGGTACATCCTGGGTTACAAGGAGCTGGCTCACACATACCATTATCACATTCTGCTGCTGGATCATAGTTACAAGCTGTTGGATCTGTACAACCAGCTTGTTGACGGACAACTGCAATAGAGTTTGACAAAGCAAAACAACCTGTAATGTCTGCTACTTGATCAGTTGGAATATCAATGTTTTCATAAGCAACACCCCAAATCAAACAAGTACCTGGACCTGCTGGATCTAAATCGAAAGTTGTATCTGTTGTTGGACCTGCCAAAATAGTAGTTCCTGTCGCATCTGTTACCACATAAGCATAATTGGTTCCAGACTGTCCACTCACTGTTACATTGATTGGATCACCTGTTCCATCCCCTGCACAAATTGTGGTTGCATCTACAGTTGCAATAGTACCTGCAACTGGCTGTGCAATACAAGAACCATCATCTATGGTAACATTAGGATCATAATTACATGCAATAGGATCAGTACAACCTGAACAGCTTGCTCCAAAAGCAGGATCAGCAGGGTCTAAACATACACCACAAGTATCTACTTCAAAGAAAGGAGGCGCAGTGTTACCCGCACAATCAACCGCAGTCAAACTAGCCAAAGCAACATCATTGTTAACAATAAAATCTCCTAACAAACTAGGATTGGCTAAGTTGGTTGGGTTTACATTGATAATAGGAACATTTGGACCAGGATAAAAAGTAGCCATCAAGTAGTAATTTTCACCTGTAGCCGCAGATTGATACATAAAGTAAAGAGAATCTCCTGTTGCCAAACCTTCTTTCTCTGGTGTCAAAGGCTCGTCTCCATATACCAAGAAAGAAACTCCGTTTCCTGTAGAACCCCACTCGCCACCACCAGCACAGTAAAGACCGTTGCTAGTTGGATCAACCACAAAAACTCCAATAGAGTCTCCAGCAGCAAAAGTGCCACCGAATACATCAATGACCGCTCCTGGTATAGAAGGGGTTGTACCTGTAGCATTTTCAAAAATATGTACAACGTGGTTGTCTGGTGTAAATGGAGGGATATTCCAATTTACAAATGCATAGTCATTGTTGGGCGTGGTACAAGTCGCAGCAGGACATTGTGCCTGTAGGCTCTGTACCAAGCCCATTGTACACAACAATGCAAAGAGGAATGTACAAAGTAAGTTCTTCATTTGTGTTATGATATTAATTGTTTAGTGATTTATTTTTTCCTATATAAAATGTGAATGTACGAAATTACCTTCGTCTATTGTAATGAAACATTAGAAAAATCATCGAATGATGTTTTTTTTGTCAGGAAAGCCTGTCAAAAGACATTCCATACAAAGAAAAACCATATATATATAAGAAAACCACATTTATTAAATGATTTTCTCAATAATTTCAATAAAATTAATAAGGGATAAATTGATTTTACTTGGCATTTTAATCATCAACAATCCACCTTTTCAAAGTGTCATTTGAACACTTTTGCTTATTCCAACAATAGCAAATTTGCAAGTGCTTTTTCCACTTCCCCCACTCGAATTAAGTCTTTTGCTAATTTATGGATTTTTTCGTTTAAATGGGTAGTATTGTTCCCAAATTCTTCAAATAATTCTAGAGTTCTAGGCTCCTTTTTGAGTTGTTCTAAGGTTTCTTGACTGGGCATTTCCAATACTCCCCCCAAAATTGCCAAATCATTTCCTGTCAAAACTTTACTTAAACGAATTTGTTTTGGCAAAGCATCTACTCCTATCGCCAACTGATTCACTGCTCTTACAATTGTACTCACTGCTTCTCCCGAAGCTCTACAATAAAAAGCCCGTCCCATACGTCCCATCAAATCAATTTTTTGAGGATCTATCTTGCCTTCTTTATCTAATACAGCTTCATCTATGTGCATCCTAACAACTTCACAAACGACCAAATTGCCCGCTCCTCCATGTTCTCCCAAAGCAATGATGTTGTTTACCTTGCATTCCATTTGAACAGGCGACTCCTTGACTCTAAAAGGCTTGACCAAATCGGATGCAATGGGGGTCAATCCTGCTTTGTCAAACTCACTTACTTCTGTTGGGTACTCAATGCTTGTCAAAGTCATTTGTTGTACAATCGAATGACTGACTACATTGATAACTACCTCTTTGGTTGCTTCTACATTGTGTAGGGTATCCTTGGTGGTATTGTCTCGCACTCTTCTATTGGATGAAAAAATGGCTATGGGTGGATTGGAACTGAATACATTGAAAAAACTATAGGGTGCCAAATTGGGATTTCCTTCCTCATCTACGGTACTGGCAAAACATATAGGGCGTGGGGCAACTGCTCCCAACAAATATTGATGTAAGTCTTTGGTTTGTGTGCTTTTGGGATCTATGCTCAACATATGTTTTTTTTTGTTTGGTTTTAATGATTGGGGTCCCGATAAAATCGGGATTGGGGCTGCATTTGCCTGATGCCTCCCGAAATGTCGAACCACCGCTTTATGCTGCTATGGTGGTGCCTTGGGCAATCAACCATTGTTCTGTCACTTTGGTTAAGACACACAACAGTGTGTCTCTATGGATATCCGATGTATACCACCATATTCGCTGCAATCGGGCGTTTTTTTTCGCCCGTTTCGTGGGAGACAAGACATGCCTTGTCTGTACTTGCCCGTTTCGTGGGAGACAAGGCATGCCTTGTCTGTACTTGCCCGTTTTGTGGAGACAAGGCATGCCTTGTCTGTACTAGGTGGCGGGCAAAATTTTGGTTCGGACTTCTCCTAATCCAATGCGTACATGCCCACTCTTTTGGGCATACCCTTTCATAATGACGGTATCGCCATCTTGTAAAAATTTGCGTTCACTACCATCATTCATTTTGATGGGTATGGTACCTTTCCATGACAATTCCAACATTGACCCATATGAACTGGGATTTTTTCCACTAATGGTACCTGATGCCAATAAATCACCTGCATTGATGTTGCAACCATTGACGGTATGGTGCGCCAACTGTTGCTGCATGGTCCAATACATATGTTTAAAATTGGAACGACACACTGTCTTTGCTTTGCCTCCTTCGGGTTTGATTTGTACTTCCAATTTGATGTCTAGGGCATTTTTGCCTTTGTTTCTCAGGTAGGGCAATACTTCCACCTCTGCTTTGGGTTGTTGGGTTCTAAAAGGCTCCAAGGCATCTAGGCTCACAATCCAAGGAGAGAGTGAAGAAGCAAAGTTCTTACCCAAGAAAGGTCCTAGAGGAACATATTCCCACTTTTGAATGTCTCTTGCTGACCAATCATTGAACAAAGACAAACCAAAAATGTATTCATCGGCTTCTTCTGTAGAGATGCTTTTTCCCAAGCGTTTACCTTGTCCCAAGATATAGCCCATTTCCAATTCAAAATCTAACAATTTGCTAGGTCCAAAAACAGGTGGTTTGTCTGCATCAGGGCGGGTTTGACCTTTGGGGCGGTGAATGGGGGTTCCAGACACAATGATAGACGATGCCCGTCCATGATAGCCTACAGGCAAGTGCAACCAATTGGGCAGTAAGGCATTTTTAGGATCTCTAAACATAGTACCAACATTGGTTGCGTGTTCTTTGCTCGCATAAAAATCGGTATAATCACCTATGCGAACAGGCAACTTCATTCTAACATCTTTGAGATCATGAAAAATTTTGCCCTGGTTTTCTGGATTGTCTCTTAAAGTTGCATTCTCTTTATTCAGTAAATAAGACAAACGTTCCCGTACCATTCTCCACACCTTTCTTTTTTGACGAATAAAAGGGTTGAGTACAGGTTTGTCTAGTGTATTTTTATTGAATGCCAAATCGTCGAAATAACCCAATTGGGCAAGGGCATTGAGATCTATGACTTTTTTACCAATAATGCTGGCTGCACAAGGTTTTTGATTTTCTCCTTTAAATATTCCAAAAGGTAAATTTTGAATAGGAAAGTCGCTGTTTTTAGGCACCTCTATCCACGACTCTAATTTGGGGTCATTCGCTTTAATCATCTTTTTCATTTTTGTTTTGAGTAGGCAAAGTTAGCCAAAGGAGTTTTAAATTTTCCAATTTATTTTGCCCAATATACAATTAACATATTAAGATTCGTCATCAAAAAAGTGTAGGATGAGCGGGAGGATGCAATCTACGACGCAGGACAAAATATGCGTTGGTTAACCTGACCAAAACGCAGCCTCAAAGTCAATGACGTTGCCCCATAAAAAAACCTCTATTGCTTGTTGTATCCCTATATTTCGTAGGCCCATTCATTTTGATCGAGCTGCATAATGCACGCCTTTGCCAATTCGATGGTTGCCCGAATGTCTTCGCTATGTGCCATTTCGATGACTTGGTGAACGTGACGAGTTGGTATTGAAAGTGCGCCTGCAATGCTGCCTCCATTTGGGTTGTGGTATTGAACTGCTGCGGTATCTGTACCACCAGCAGAAAGCAATTCGGGCTGCCATTTTATTTTGGCATCATTCGCCACTCGCTTCATAAAACTGACCATACGTTTGTCACAAATGGTAGAACTATCCATTATTTTGATAGCCGTCCCTCCTCCTAGTTCTGTAATGACTTCTTCAGGCTTAGATTCGGGTGTATCAAAGGCGATGGTGGCATCAAGATTGATACCAAAATCTGGCTTGAGTGTCAAGGCTGATGCCATTGCTCCACGAATGCCCACTTCTTCTTGAACGGTAAACACCGCATATACATCATAAGGAGGTGTATCGGTAAGTTCTTTTAAGATTTCGATCAAAGCAAATACGGAGCCTCTATTGTCAATTGATTTGCAGTTGACACATTTGCCCATTTCGATGAGTTTCCGCTCTCTAGTAATAGAATCACCTACTGAAATAATCTTTTCTATTTCTTCTTTTGTTCTACCTGTATCAATGTAAAAATCTGTTAGTTTTAATCCTCTGCCTCGTTCTTCAGGGCTCATTAAGTGGATGGGTTTACACCCCATAACTCCTATTATATCCTCCTTTCCGTGAATGATGACTCTTTGTGCTGTAAGCGTTTTGGGATCAAAACCTCCAAGAGGCAAGAAACGGATGAAGCC
>JAHDIA010000468.1 GCA_020631035.1 Chitinophagales bacterium
GCTGAACAAATTGGTGCTACTTGGGGTGTTGCTTGGGACAATCGTTCTGAAACCATCTTTACTTCGGCAGTATTGAAGAGACACGCAGGTACAGGTCCACTTGGTTTGGGCGGTATTTATACTATTGATGAAGCAAGCCAAACAGTTACCAACTTCTTTGATTTGGGTACTTGTATGGACTTGGGTACAGTGAGTCGTCCTGATTTGACAGGAGATGTTACTGCTCAAAGTGCTGACTTGGACGCTTTTGAAAATGTAGGTAAAGCTGGTCTAGGTGACTTGGACATCTCTTCTGATGGAACAACACTTTGGACAGTGAATTTGAATACAAATGAATTGGTAGCCATTGCAATTAGAGATGCAGCTGGTGATCCAATTAGCACTCCTTCTTGTGGAGATGTAACAACTTATGATATTCCAAGTTCTTGTGGTGGAGATGCTCAAGCTTGGGCTGTTAACTACCACAGAGGTAAAGTATATGTTGGTGTTGTTTGTACAGCAGAATCAACTGGCAACAACAGTGACTTGTCTTATACTGTTTACGAATTTGACAATGGTAATTTTACTCCAATCTTTACTGAATCTTTAGAAGATGCAAACATCCAAAAAGGTTGTGCGCAATTGACAACTGGTTGTGAGTGGAATGCTTGGACAAATGATTTCGATGCTGCTCAAACAGCATTGTTCAACGAAATTGCAAATCCTCAACCAATCTTGTCTGACATTGAATTCGATACCGATGGTTCTTTGATCCTTGGTTTTGCTGACCGCTTTGGTTTCCAAACTGGTAATATGAACATCTGGTACGAAAATGGCCAAGAAGTATTGAGAAGTGGTGACAGTGGCGGTGACATCCGTTATGTATACTACGATGCTGCTGCTGGTCAATATGTAGCTGAGCAAGATGGTAACATTGTTGATGCCAACGGAAACATTGTAAGAGCTGGATGTGGCAGTGGCAATAGCCCTGAAGAAGGTGTTGAGTTCTACTGTGGTGATGCTTGGGACAGTCCTGTTCCTGGTTTCCACAGCGAAACAGCCCTTGGTGGTTTGGCATTGTTGAGCGGAACAGGTGAAGTGGTAACGACTGCTTATGATCCAACACAACAAGCTTTTGCTGGTGGTGTTAAATGGTTAGACAATACAGATGGTAGTGCCAACAAAGGTTACGCTGTATACTTCAATGGTGCTGGAACCAACACATTTGGTAAGTCAGTTGGGGTAGGAGATGTTGAAATCCTTTGTGGTTCAGCTCCTATTGAATTGGGTAACCGTATTTGGGTGGATGCCAACCAAGATGGTATGCAAAATCCAGGTGAAACTCCATTGAGTGGCGTAACGGTTCAATTGGAATTGGCTGGACAAACAATTGCAACTACGACTACTGATGCAAATGGTCAATACTACTTTAATGATACCAATGTTCCTGGTGGAATTGAGGCATTTACACAATATAGCATTGTTATTCCTAATTCAGAGTTTGCTGGAACGCTTGATGGCTATGAGCCAGCTCAAGCAGATGCTGTTGCTGATAATATGGATAGTGATGCAAGTTTGGACAACAATGGCAACTTGGTGATTGTTTACACAACTGCTGATTATGGTCAAAATGACCACTCTTTGGACTTCGGTTTGATCGAGGGAATGGTGGAGCCAGTTGAGCCAATTGATACAATACCTACAATGACAGATTGTGAATTGAGCATCGAATCTACTTTGGCAGATTGCGGCTTGTGCAATGGTACAATCACTGTATCTGCTCCTGCTGGTTTGTCTGATGGAAGCAACCAATGGTTCTTCGAGTTGTTTGGTACTGGTGATTTGAGTGGTGACCCAATCAAATTGGATGCTACTTTCACTTTACCTAAAACATTTGATGACTTGTGTGGCGAAATGTTCAGCTTAAGAGCAAGCGGTATCGCTGGTGAGGTTGAAGGCTGTATTGCAGAGTTTAGCAACATCAATTTAGAGCCAGTTTGTATGGAACCAACAGATACAGTAGTAATTGTTGATCCTGTGACTCCACCAAGTACCATTGAGCCTACTGATTCAATGGACGTAAATGTTCCAGTAACTGGTGGTTGTGGTTTAGATTTCATTGCAATTGCCCCAGATTGTGGAATGTGTAATGGTGAAATCATTCTTGAGCCAGAAGAGGGTATTGTAGATGGTACCAACCAATGGTTGTTTGAGTTCTTTGGTGGTCCGTCTTTGACTGGTAGCTTGTTAGAAATCAATGCAACGAAATTCCCACCTGAGGCTTATGAGTTCTTGTGTCCTGGTGAATACAGTGTAAGAATTACTGGTTTGGCTGGCGGTGTTGCTGGTTGTACACACGAAATCAATTCAATTATTGTACCTGATGGATGTCAACAAGCAGATTGTAACCAACCAGAATTCATCTATGCTTGTACTGGTCCAATAGAGCCTGTAATGCTTTGTGCTGAGTTCTGTGACATTGGAGCAACTTACGAAATCGAAGATACACACTCTGCTTATGGTTGTAGTGTAGTCATTGTTAACGATACTTGTGTAAGATATACTCCACTTCCTGGATTTGAAGTATTGGGTATTGACACTGTTTCTTTGGTTGCTTGTAATCCTCAAGGAGATTGTTCTACTGTAGAGGCTGTAGTAACTGTTGGAGATTGTAGTGGAGCAACAACCATCTTGGCAATTGATGACTATGTATTCACCGAGCAAGGGGTAGAAATTGACATCAATGCAGTTGGAAACGATGGTACATTTGGTGACAATACAGTAGAGTTGAGCTTGTGCTTGAGTGGTACAGATGCTCAAGCTGAAAACGGAATAGTTGAAGTAAATGCGGATGGTACCTTTACTTACATACCTGATGCGGACTTCTTCGGAATTGATAGATTTACATACACCGTATGCGACGGAAGTGGTTCAAGCTCTGAAGCAGAGGTGGTCATTACAGTAAGCAGAGCTTGTGATCCAGACTTTGAGGTTTGTACATTGCCATTCCCATATCCTGAAATTGTACTTTGTGTTGATTTCTGTGGAGATGACATCGCAATCGAAGACCTTGTTACTAGCCACGAGTGTAGCATTGAACAAATTGACGATCGTTGCTTTACTTATAGAGCTGTTCCACAATTTGAAGGTGCTGGTGTAATCGAGGTAACAGGATGCAGTGTATTCGGCGAATGTGAAACGGTTATGGTTACTGTAAATGTAGGCGGCGACTGTCCATATCCTGGTCAAGACAGAGTATTGCCAAATATGGAAGTTGAAGAAATGACTGAATATGTTCAATCTTTGAGCATTCCAAATGTGTTCTCTCCAAACGGTGATGGTGTCAATGACATCTATGTAGTGAGAGGCTTAGAAAACTTGGGTCCAGATGCTGAAGTTCAAATGGTGATCTTCAACCAAATGGGTAGCAAAGTATTCTTAGGCGATGGAATTGATATAGTAAGAGGATGGAATGGTCAAGTAGATAATAATGGAAGTGAATTGCTTCCAGATACGTACTTCTACCAATTGAGAGTACAAATAGATGAAGACAACTCAATCTTGAGAACAGGCTTCATCGAATTGAGAAGATAGGAAATTTTTGGTAAAATAGACGTTCGTTGTTAAAAGGTCAGGTGGCTTCTTGCTGCCTGGCCTTTTTGTTTTTTTGAACGGAACGTTTTGGGCTTCGGATAATCGTGTGTCCCCGCTATCCGCTGCAAGCTTGTAGACGTTGCATGCAACGTCTCTACAAGGCTTTCCGCTACTATCGGGCGTAGGCATCGGTTCTTTGGGTGCTTCGTGGTTTCGTTTTTCCATCCGCTTCACGCCTTTCTGTTTTGTGTTATGGGTTGCTCCTTACAGGTTCTTAGGGGATATTGTATTGGTATTATTGGTGGGCAATTCTGTATTGTCTTGGGGTCATTTTCATCAATAATTTGAATTGTTTGTTGAAATAGGAAAAATTGTTGTATCCGCATTCAAAACAAATTTCGGATATGGGAATTTGATTGGTCGTCAACAAATAACAGGCGTGTTCGATGCGCGTTTCGTTGACCAATTGGGTAAAGGTCTTCTTGTATATCTTTTTGATGTAACGACAAAAGGAAGGTACGCTCATGTTCAAAGAGGTGGCAATCGTTTCTAGTTTGATTTCGTATTTGAATTGTTCCTGTATATATTGGGCAATGTGCTGAATGCGTTCTTGATCTTTGGCTTTGTGGTGTTTGCCCAAGTCTTGTGTTTTTAACCATATTTTATTACTCGATTGGGCCATTTGATGGAATAATTCTAAGATGGTAAGCGTTTGTTCAAATGGGTGCTGTTGTAATAAATTAAGCAATAGCTGACCCAGCTGGGTTTTGCTAGGAGCATCAAAGACAATGGGGGTTTGAGCTGTAATCAAATTTCGAATTTTGTCGAAGGCGGGTAAACCAAATAAGGACCCATCAAAAAAGGCAGAGTCAATTTCTAGTACAAATGCTTTAAAAATGGGCTTTCCTTGTAATTGATAATAAAGATGTATCTGATTGGTACTCAATAAAATAAGGACCCATCAAAAAAGGCAGAGTCAAAGTACATTTAAAAATGGGCTTTCCTTGTAATTGGTAATGAAGATATATTTGATTGGTACTCAATAAAATAAAGTCCCCTTGCTCAAATTTAAAAACTTTGTAACCAATATGTCGCATTCCTTTTCCGTTGCTTATGTATATAAGTTTGTAAGCTGCTTGGTCAGACCATTGCAGTTTATATGGAAAATCCATATGACCATATTGGAGGAGTTTGAACATAGAGCTTAAAAATAAATTCTTTACGAGAAAAAATAAATCTTTAATTTATATTCTTTTAATTTTTATTTAGGGAACTTATATATGTTCCCCTTCTGTATACAATTAAAGATGTTCTTTTCCAATTTTTGCTGAAGAGAGCTAATGCTTAAACAAGCTGTCCAGTCGCCCTTGACTCCCTACTATTTGTTCAAGTATTACTCTCCCAAAATTGTCAAAGAACCATTAAAGATAAATATTGTTCTCAAACATATTTTTTTGTTTAGTGTAAAGCAAGGTTCTTATAGAGCCTTGCTTATTTATATAAGTAACAAGTTTGACGCCAAATTATACACATATCAAATCCACTTGTACAAAGTACAATAAAGTATTGGGAATCACCTTGATTCCTGCTTTGTCTTTGTACGCTCCATCTGTACGATTTTCCTAAGAACCTGTCTGAAAACCCTCTTGCTGGTCTGCGACTTCGTCTTTTAAGCTAGTACTGC
>JAHDIA010000469.1 GCA_020631035.1 Chitinophagales bacterium
GTGGGAATTAGAATGGTTTAATTATAAAAAAGAGGTGGCTCAACAAATGAAAGAGGATTATGATGAGGCGATTAAAGGTGAGGTTGTTTCCAACCAAGTAAGCTATCTACGCAATGACCAATCTATTGGTATTTTAGCTTATGTTTATAAGCCTGTTTTCATTGAAGATAAGTTGCAATTTGTTTTGGCAGAAGGGCGAGATATTACTGATTTGCTATACGCTCAGGAAGCCTTAGAGGTAAAAGTAGAAGAAGTCAAACAGAAAAATACAGAACTTAAAAAATACATTGCTTCCAATTTGGAGTTGGAAAATTTTGCTTACATTACCTCACACGATTTGCGGGAACCATTGAGAACAATGGTGAGCTTTAGTCAAATATTGAAAAGTAAATATAGCAAAGATATAGATAAGGAAGGAAACGAATACATTGACTTTATTGCCAAGTCTGCCAAGAACTTAAATTTACTGATTCAGGATTTATTGGTTTATTCTAAGGTAAATTCAGAAGTTTCGCCCAAGCAAGATGTCAATTTGGTAAAGTTGTTAGAGGGAGTAGTTAAGAATTTGCAAACCAGTATCGAAGAAAATGAAGCAGTAATAGAAAGTCATAATATACCAAGCAAGGTTCAAGTCCGCAAAAGTGGCATTATTCAGTTGTTCCAAAATTTAATTAGTAATGGAATTAAATTCCAAAAAGAAGATGAAGCTCCTAAAATTAAAATAATTGGCAAAGACTTGGGGACTAAATGGGAATTTGCTGTTCAAGACAACGGAATTGGCATAAAAGAAGAGTTTTTTGATAAAATATTTTTGTTGTTTAAACGCTTACATGCTCGTGAAAAATACGAAGGTTCTGGTATAGGTTTGGCATTGTGTAAAAAAATAGTCGAACAACATGGAGGAGAAATATGGGTCAAATCTAAAGAAAATGAAGGGACTGTTTTTTATTTTACTTTAGAAAAAGAATGATGTTTTTTGTAAGAAATGAAAGGATTTATACCCATTTTACCTCAAAGCATTTAATGCTTTTTGTACTGCTAAATTAAATTTATCGTACTCATATAAATTGTGGTGATTGCCACCTTCTATTGTATACAATTCAACAGTTTTGTTTTTGATGGATGCTTCTAGTTTTTTTCCTTGTTCATATGGGACCACTCTGTCTTTGGTTCCGTGAAAGATAAAAATGGGACAGTCTACTTTTTGTAAGTACTCGTGGCTTTTGAGTTCGTATTTTGCCAATTGTCTAACAGGGAATAAACGGTAATGGTGCGCTGCTACATCCACTATGCTGTAGTAAGGTGTTTCGAGAAAAACACCCTTTGTCGGATTCTTAGAGGCAAGCCAAGAAGCAATACCCGTACCTAGAGAACGTCCATACAATACAATTTGTTCTTTGGAGTATTGCTTGGCAACATAATCGTAAAACAATTGTGCGTCACTAAACAAAGCTGCTTCGCTGAGTTTGCCAGTACTTTTGCCAAAGCTTCTATAGTCCATAATTAATACATCGTATTGATAGGGGAGAAAACGTTGGGCAATTTCGCCCCAACGTGAGAGATTGCCTGCATTGCCATGAAAGTACAAAATGCATCCTTTGCTGTTTGCTTGTTTAAAATGTAGGGCATTGAGTGTGGCTCCATCTTTGGAAGTTAGATTTATTTCTTCAAAAGGAGCATCAAAATTATAGGCATAATCTGCTGATAATTTACTTGGGTGGAACAAGAGGCTGTTTTGAAAAAAATACAAAGTAATACAGCTAACAATGTATAAAAGAATAACTATAAAGAGAGAGCGAAGAGCCGTTTTCATTTTATTTTTGGAATTGATTCATTTGATAATGCAAGATACAAAAAAGAAGCGACGAAGGGCAAAGTATGCCCAAATACGCCTGATTGCAATGGAAAGCCCTGTGTAGGGGCGAATAATTATTCGCCCACAGGCTTGGAATGGAAAGCAGGGACACACTATGCAAACGAAGCCTTGAGTATTCCGTCCCCAGCATTAAAAAACGATTTTGTAGGAACGATTTTGTTGGATTAATGGGTAAATTTAAAAAAGTCAAACAATGGAAGACAAACGAAACATTCTTCGAGACGAACAACCTTTTTTGTGGAAAATGCTCAAAGACCGCAAAGCGATGATTTATTGGTATGGACGAAATATTAAGGTCATCAAAGGCAAGGAGGTTGATAAATTGGAAAAGGCGATTGCAGTAGGAGATGATTATAAGATTCAATTGCTACTTGCCAAAATAACAGGACATTTTAAACACGGAAACGAGCGCAAAGATGAGCAAGTTTGAGACATAAATTGTATTTTTGCTATCATATAAAATGGATAGTCAAATGAAAAAAATAGCGGTGTTTACCTCGGGGGGCGATGCGCCAGGAATGAATGCTTGTGTTCGGGCAGTGGTTCGTTCGGGAATTGCCAATCAATTGGAAATAGTGGGCATCAAAAGAGGCTATGAAGGAATGATTGATGGAGATTTTGAAATGCTCAATGCTCGCTCGGTCAGTAACATCATTCATAGAGGAGGCACCATTCTCAAATCTGCCCGAAGCAAACGGTTTAGAACAGTTGAAGGAATGGAGCAAGCCTATCAGAATTTGCTCAAAGCAGGGATTGAAGGCGTTGTTGCTATTGGAGGAGATGGGACTTTTAGAGGGGCAACCGAGTTTTCTGACAAATACCAGCTGCCATTTATTGGTGTACCAGGGACCATCGACAACGATATGTTTGGAACTGATTTTACCATTGGTTATGATACTGCTTTAAACACAGCAATTGATGCCATTGATAAAATTCGAGATACAGCCACTGCCCACGACCGTTTGTTTTTTGTAGAAGTGATGGGACGGGATGCTGGTTTTATTGCCTTGATGAGCGGTTTGGCGTCAGGAGCAGAAGGGATTTTAGTGCCCGAATATGAAACCGATTTGGACAGCTTGGTCAAGGATTTGGAGCAAGGACACAAAGATGGCAAAAGCTCAAGTATAGTTGTGGTAGCAGAGGGGGACGATGAAGGAGGTGCTTTTGAAATTGCAAAAAAAGTAAAAGAAAAATTATCTATTCCCTTTGACATTCGAGTAAGTATTTTAGGACACATTCAACGTGGTGGCAGTCCTACATGTATGGATCGGGTATTGGCGAGTCGTTTGGGTGTTGCTGCTGTTGAAGCTTTGATTGTGGGTAAAAATAAAGAAATGGTTGGTTTCGTCAAAGGGGAAATCAAGCATACACCCTTTGCAAAATCGGTCAAACACAACCACAAAATGAGTGAAAATTTGGTGCGTATTGCAAGGGTTTTGGCGTTTTGTGATGCGTAGTTGAATTCAAGATTTAAGATTGAAAATTCAAAATTTAAGATTGGGGAAATGAGAAAATTATTTGGCAGAAACAGAATTGGGCAAAACGCTTGATAGTGTTTCTACCAAACAATTTTAAGTGAAATGGGTAAAATAAATTAGACTCAAAACTAATTCAATTCAATAATTTTAAGCATTTCTTCATCTTTTGGTCCTTGAAAAGCAATTGCTCCATCTTTCAAATATTTGCTTTTTCCCATTCCCCTGAGTGAATCGTCATTCAAGGCGTTGGGAGAGTTGACATTAAATATGGGGACATTTAAATTGCTACACATTGAAGTATAATGAGAGAGTCCTATATAGTCTGGATGTGTCTCAGAGTTGCTGTCCCACTTTATATAACTTGGCCAGTAAACAAAATCCAATTCAGTGCCTTTATAATCTTTTAAAACGGATTCGGTGTCCAACATCTCCCTACAAAAAATAACACCAATTTTGAAATCATTTAATTTAAAGATGTCTCGTTTTTCTCCTGGGGTAAAGAATTGTTTCTCAGCATCAGTCAAACCAACTTTAGAAGTCAGTTCATACTTTGCAGATTGAGGTTTAAAGAAAAGCGCACTATTCAATACCGTTTTGGTATCGGTGGCATTGGGTAAATAAGGCGAACCTACAATGGTATGAATATTGAGTTCATTTGCTTTTGCTTGAATGGCTTTGTAAGCATTTTGCAAATTGTCATAATTTAACAATTCGGGTACTCTTCGATGATAACCTGTTAGGGCACACTCTGTAAAAAGAGTCAATTGTGCCTGTTGGTCAGCGGCTTTTTTCATCCACTCTAAAATACTGTTTAAGTTTTCTTGAAGGGTCCAATGCATATTGGATTGACATACAGCTATTTTCATTGGGCTGGGTTTGATGATTGGATAAATGGGTTGTGAGTATAGCTTGTTTTGTGTCGTCCTTCGTAGGCTTTATGTTTTTTGTTTTTCCGACAAGAGTAACTCTATTTGTTCCTTTAATGTAGTTAAGAAATCACTGCTTTTTTCTTGTACAATAACACCATTGTCTTTGCCTTCTAATATATGGGAGAAATAACCATCAGCAATATTGACATCAACGATCATACCTCCTTTTCTTAAAACATTTTCAGTAATTCTTCTAGGAAGATTGGTCGCACCAGAAGTCCCGATTATAAACAAGAGTGATGTTTGTTTGGAAATGTTCAATACAGTGTCTAATTTATAGTAATATTCATTGTAAAACTCATCGAACCACAAAACGTGTGGACGCAACTCTTCGCCACATTTGGGACATTTTAAAATTTTCCACTCTCGCTCAGTAAAGGAGTCTTTGGCTCTATTTTTGAGGTCAATTTCTTTGGGAAAAGGATAAAGCTCCCTAGAACATTCATCCCCACAACGAACAAAGTCACAATCTCCGTGAATGAGAAAAGTCCGTTCCTCTGAACTACCAGCTTTGCGGTGCAGCCCATCGACATTTTGCGAAACCAAAGCAAACTGATTGCCTAGCAAATCCTCAATAGCTTTGAGCATAAAGTGGCTTTGATTGGGAAGAGCGAATTCGGTAATAGATTTGCGATACAAGTACCATTTCCAGACTAGAACAGAGGCGAGATTAAACATACGGAAAGTCCCAATTTCTTGAGGAGTGTAATTGACAGATCCCGAAGTCCAATAACCATCTTTGCCTCTAAAAGTGGGAATACCACTTTCAGCAGAAATACCCGCACCAACCAAAAAAGTAATTTTGCGATTGGGATTGTCAAGGCATACCTTTAGTTTATCTACAATTTTTTGAGCGAGCATAGTTAATGTGTACTATTGAGCTATGAGGAGTAGCAAATGAATAAGCAATATGAATTAAGAACTTGATTTTTGCAAAAGTAGTTCCATTTTCAGGATAAGAATGATGAATTT
>JAHDIA010000470.1:0-2563 GCA_020631035.1 Chitinophagales bacterium
ATGTCTCTTTTTTTTTTGAATTATATCTTTAAATTTGTCTAGCAAATAAGCTTAATGTTTAATAAGTAATACATACTTCCCTTCCCACACTCTTAATCATATTCATTACTAACTGTTTTGCCAAGTTTCCCCATAATTATATGGGGAAACATGTTTGAGTATTTATCATAAATTAATTATCTAATGAAACATAACTTCTTATGAAAACAAAATTATTTTTAAGCTTAATGATGTTGGCTTTACCTTTCTTTGGGATGGCTCAAAATAGTATAGGGGGAATTTTTCCAGAAATTAATTCTATTTCGTATGCCAATTTTCAGAATGAGAAGGAAATTGAGAATGGGAATTTGCTTTTTACCTCACTTGATGATAATTCAATAAAAGTAAATGTTGATTTTTTTAGTGTGGATGCCATTAATCCTTATAGTTTCAATTATGAATACAAAGTTGACTTAAAAGAGAAAGAAACATTGGTTGATTTGAAAGCCATTGTCAATCCAATGGAATTTTACCTGAATGAAAATACAAACCAAGAATACATTGGAGAGCAATTGGTTTTTCCTAGTCAACTTTTTATTGGACAAGAACTGGACAATTGTGAAGGAAGATTGGTTTACACTAAAGACGCTTGGACAATGGAAAGTCAGTTTGAGTCAACTCATAGATGGATTAAAGACAAAAAGCTTGTATCCTTCAATGGAGTTGAGATGGAAGTTTGTCTCATAGCTTCTAAGTTGGAAGTGACAAAAAAAGTCAATGGACATGAAACGATGACCACAACAGAACTACTGACAGAATGGTTTTTGCCAGAAACAGGAATTATTAAAGTAGAACGCCAAATTCAAGGTGAGGATTTGCTACATAAACACAAAACAGCTCAAATTCAAAAGATCGAATTGAAATAATATCAATTCGATTCCCCTTCGCATAAATGCAAAAATTACTTAACAACTTCAGAAATAATTATGAACAACTTTAACATAAAAAATTATAGAGCCAAACTATACCTATCCATAATGATGTTATTTATGGCACTTAGTGTAAAAGCCAATTATACCGTCACTAGTTCTGGGACGGGGTCTTGGTATCTTAGTAATAATTGTGGTGAATCGGTTTTTGTTACTTGTGCCGACCCTGGTGCAGCTACTCCACCTATTGGAACCTCTTATTATTGGAGCAATGGAACCTATTATTCCAGTGGAGGTGCTTATCAATCAGGAAGTGGGAATTTCTTAACAACTACTTGTTGTGATTTAGATTTATCACAAAATACAAAGGTTGGAAATGGATCTTGGCAGAGCGGAAACTCTGTAAGTATTTGTGAAGGGGAAACCGTTTATTTCGACTTTGCAGGCGGCTTTGGTGCTGGCTGGACCTTTAAATACATTCGTCCCGACAACGGCTGGAGCACGACCAACCCCAATAGCAGTGGTTTGGGAATTGATGTATTGGCCATTGGGCCTCCTTATACAGCTGATGGACATGAGAATGAAGGTACTTGGACAGTCGAAATTACTGACCCCAATGGTTGTAAAGCCACAAAATACTTTACTCTAAACATAAATGGAGCACCCACCAATTTATCACAAAACACAAAGGTCGGAAATGGATCTTGGCAGAGCGGAAACTCTGTAAGTATTTGTGAAGGGGAAACCGTTTATTTCGACTTTGCAGGCGGCTTTGGTGCTGGCTGGACCTTTAAATACATTCGTCCCGACAACGGCTGGAGCACGACCAACCCCAATAGCAGTGGTTTGGGAATTGATGTATTGGCCATTGGGCCTCCTTATACAGCTGATGGACATGAGAATGAAGGTACTTGGACTGTTGAAATCACCAATCCCAGTGGGTGTAAAACCACTGAACACTTTACCCTAAACATAAATGGAGGATTGACCAATGCAGGCTCTATTTCAGGTGGCGGGACTTTTTGTGATTCAACTGGTCCGCAAAATTTTGGAAGTTCTCAAGCAGCAAGTGGGGGGAATGGTGGCACTATTCAATATTATTGGCAAAAAAGGAGCAAAAATGCTTGTGATGGTTCTTGGGGAGCCTGGGGGCATCTTGAAGGAAATCATTCTGGACCAACAGCAAGTTGGGGCGGTTGGCATACAGATCATCAATTTAGAAGAGGTGCCAAACGCAGTGATTGCGGAGATTGGATTTATTCCAATGTGATTACTTTTGATGTAGTAAAACCATTAACCAATGCAGGCTCAATCTCAGGTGGCGGAAACTATTGTGATGTAATATCAGGCAATGGTGGTTCAAGCCATATAAATAGTACCTCTAATGCATCAGGTGGCTGTGGTGGAAATATTGAATATGCTTGGCAGTTTAGAACAAGATCAGCTTGTGGCACCAATAATTGGGGAAGTTGGCAAAATTGGCATCCTACAACAGCTTCAGTTGATTGGCCCAATGCTGAACACTCAGATGATTATCAATTTAGAAGAGGAGCTAAAAGAAGCGGTTGTGGGGATTATATTTGGTCCAATACCATCACTTTCGATGTAGTAGAACCTTTGACCAATGCAGGCTCTATCTCAGGGGGAGGCACCTT
>JAHDIA010000470.1:2663-5209 GCA_020631035.1 Chitinophagales bacterium
ACTTTTGATGTAGAAAAACCATTGACCAATGCGGGTACAATTGCTGATTCTCAGTTTAATTGTGAAGCTTTTAATCCCACTACATTGACCAGTGTAAATAATCCATCAGGTGGTTGTGTCGGAGACATAAAATACCGTTGGCAACAAAGAATTCCAGGAGGAAGTTGGACCAATGTATCGGGAGCAAACAGCATTACTTATGACCCACCTTTTACCAGTAGTACGATAGAATATAGAAGACAAGCTCGTAAAACTACGAACTGTGGCAACTGGTTAAATTCAAATATTGTTGTAATAGAAATAGGTGGATCTGTAAATATCAGTGCTTCAAACAATGGACCAATTAATTGTAAAAATAGTACAGTCCAGTTGAATGCAACAGGACCTAGTAATGCAAGCTACGCTTGGACAGGGCCAAATGGTTTTACCTCTAATCAACAAAGTCCTATGGTCGGTGCAGAAGGTACCTATACTGTTATTGTCAATATAGATGGTTGTACAGGTTCTGCCTCTACGACTGTTCAGAATGAAATCCTAGATATTGAGGCAACTGCTTCCAATGATGGGCCCATTACTTGTGAGGACAATGACATTCAATTAACTGCAACAGGACCTGCTAATGCAAGCTACGCTTGGACAGGTCCCAATGGTTTTTCAACTTTTCAGCAAAATCCAGTGGTGAGTATCGAAGGTACTTATACTGTCACTGTCTCTTTACTTGGTTGTACAGCAACTGCTTCTACCACTGTTCAAAACAATGTAACCGATTTCAACGCAACGGCTTCTAATGATGGACCCATTACTTGTGATGATAGCAATGTACAATTAACGGCAACAGGTCCCAACAATGCTGTTTATAGTTGGACAGGACCTAATGGATTTACCTCCAATCAACAAAATCCTATTGTCAGTACTGCTGGAGTTTACGCACTTACAGTGACAATCAATGGTTGTACAAATTCTGCTTCTACCATTGTAACAGAAGTAGAATGTGCCAGAGCAAGTCTAGGAAATTATGTTTGGATTGACCTGGATGGTGATGGCATTCAAGATGCGAATGAGGTGGGAATTGAAGGAATCAATGTGATGTTATTGGATGCGGATGGCAATATGTTGGATTCACAATTGACCAATGCTGATGGATTCTATCTTTTTGATGACTTGGAAGCAGGGCAATACAAAGTTAAATTCCCATCTGAAGTAATTGTGGATGGAGTAGAGTATACTTTGACCAATGCCAATCAAGGAAACAATGATGCTGCTGACAGTGACGCCATTGCTATGAATGATGGCAGCGGAAATGCGATGAGTCAAATTGTCACACTTGAAGCTGGAGATGAAAATTTAACAATTGATGCAGGTTATGTTCCTGTACCAGAACCTTTGGCTGGCTTGGGCGATTATACATTTTTTGATCTCAATTCCAATGGTTTCCAAGATGTTGATGAACCTGCCGTGACAGGTGTAAACATTTATTTGTACAATGCCAATGATACCAATACTCCAATTGACAGTACAATCAGCGATGACAATGGATTTTATTCTTTTACAGAGCTTGATCCTAGTATTGATTACATTGTTCAATTTGGTGATGTACTTGGATTTACTTCCTCTCCTCAAGGCAGTGGTGCTTCTACAGGTGCTCCCAATGATAGCGATGGAAATCAATTTACAGGCTTTACCAATATCATTGATTTAGACCCAGGAGAGTTTGATCCTACCATCGATCAAGGTTACATTCCTTTTAGAGGCGATGTAGCGGCGAAACTTGTTTTGCAAGGAGCTTTTGATCCAAGCGATGCACCAACTCCTGCCCCTAAACCAGAGGGCAGCAATGACAATGAATCTCAAAAGAACAATACCATCTATATGAGAGATGATTTGAGAAGTGAGAATCTTTTGCCTTTACAAACCCCTTATGATGCTATGTCGCAGTTCGAAATTGTAGGACAGGGAGGCGAAACAGTTGACGCCAGTATTTTTGAAGTAACAGGTGAAAATGCAGTAGTAGACTGGGTATTGATGGAACTTAGAGATGTCAACGATTATTCACTTGTTGCTACTCGTTCAGCTTTGTTACAAAGAGATGGTGATGTGGTAGACATAGATGGAATTTCTGCTGTTGAGTTTGAGGTAGAAGATGGCGAATATTATTTGGCAATTCGTCATAGAAATCATTTAGGAGTGATGTCAAACAGTCCTATAAGTATTGGAACACAAACAGTCGAACTCGATTTTATCAATGCTCAAACAGCCACATATGGAACACATGCACAAGCCAATTTGTTAGGAATAAATGCATTGTGGGCAGGCAATACAGACGCCAATGACAAAATTATTTTCCAAGGAAATGGAGCAGATACCAATGTGCCATTTTTTGAAGTATTGTTGGCAGAAGAAAATACAGAACAAGTGCCCAACTATATTTTAAATGGCTACCATATGGGCGATGTTGAATTAAAATGTAATACCATTTTCCAAGGTTTGAACAATGGTCCCAATACCATTTTCTTCAATGTTTTAACACACCCTGAAAACTCTTTTGC
>JAHDIA010000471.1 GCA_020631035.1 Chitinophagales bacterium
AGAACAAAAATTCATTAGCCAAAACATCAATTTATTTAAATTACAGAGTATTTAAGGTATACAAAAAAGTCGCAATGGATTTCAAATCTTTGTCAGAAGCAATCTCACCTTTGGCAACACCTGTTTTCAAATAATCATACAATATTTGTTCAAAATCGCCCTTGTGTTTCAACAAATATTGACAAATTTGGCGTCGGATGTTGCGGGTGGATGAACGCTTGTACGAAGGACAAAACATGCGTTGGCTAACCAGACCAAATGTAGCCTAGTACCACGCACATTGCACCATAAAAAATCGTATCTTTGATTGGTAAAAAAGATTGTATGTCAAACGAAAAACCCAAAGATACCCTACCCAATATAGACGAACTGTGGGATTATAAAAAGCCTGCCGAAACAGCGAAAAAATTTAAGGCATTGTTTCCAAAAGCCAAATTGGCCCCTGCTTATTATGCCGAACTTTTGACGCAAGTCGCCAGAACACAAAGCCTCCAATGCCATTTTGAACAGGCACATCAATTTTTGGATGAAGCCCAAGGCATTTTGACCGATGAAATGGTCATTCCACAAATAAGGTATCATTTGGAACGTGGGCGGACCTACAATTCTGCCAACGAAAAAGCTAGTGCGAGTAAAGAATTTTTGAAGGCATTTGAGTTGGCACAGCAAGCAAATGCCGATTACCATCTGGTGGATGCAGCGCATATGTTGGGCATTTCGGAAGCAGGTGACAAACAATTGGAATGGAATTTAAAAGCCTTGGATTTGGCAGAAAAGAGCAAGGACAATTGCGTCAAAAAATGGTTGGGACCTTTGTACAACAACATTGGTTGGTCGTACCACGATATGGGACAATTTGACAAAGCATTGGATTTGTTTGAAAAATCCTTATCTTGGCGTTTGTCCCAAAATGACAAGCGGGGAACTTTTATTGCCAAGTGGACCATCGGGCGAACTTTGCGCTCCTTGAACCAAATTGAAGAAGCTATTGACATACATCAAACTCTAGTCGAAGAAATAGAAACGGGTATCAGTGAAGCAGATGGATATGTGTATGAGGAGTTGGCAGAATGTTTGTACTTAGAAGGAAAGACAGAAGCAGCCAAAATATACTTTAAAGAAGCACATCGCCTTTTGTCACAAGATGCTTGGTTGCAGAAAAATGCCCAAGAACGCTTGGAACGATTGAATCAATTGAGTGTATAAACTATGAGTGAAAATAATTTTGAAAATCAGAAATACCGAAACATCAATTTTACACAAGAGCCTTTTGTAAAAGGGAAATACGAAGAGTGTGATTTTGAAGATTGTGTAATGACCAATTTAAATTTACAAGATTGTGTTTTCATTGATTCTAGATTTAAAAATTGTGATTTGAGTATGGCTGACATTGGCAATACTGCTTTGCGGGATGTTACATTTGAATCTTGTAAATTACTAGGACTCAATTTTAAAGATTGCAATGAGTTTTTGTTTATTGTTGCTTTTCATCATTGTCAGTTGGATTTGAGTTCGTTTTACAAATGTTATTTAAACAATGTTCCTTTTAAAAATTGTAGTCTAAAAGAAGTTGATTTTACCGAAGCAGATTTGAGCAAAGTATGTTTTGAACAATGCAATTTAAAAGGCGCAATGTTTGAACAAAGTATACTCGAAAAAAGTGATTTTACAAGTGCGATTAATTTTCAAATTGATCCAGAAAAAAACCAAATTGCCAAGGCAAAGTTTGCTAGACAAAACCTAGCTGGATTACTTGGAAAATACAAAATCAAAATCGTCTGAAACCCAAATTCATTATGCAAACATTTATACAACAATTGGCAGCAGAAATATCGGACGAAGAATTGCAAGTACTTAGAAAGCGTGCCTACATTTTTCCGACCAGACGTGGTGTGCTTTTGTTTACCAAAGAATTGACCAAACGCTCCAAAAACAAAACTTTTTGGCCGCCACTCATTATGAGTATTCAAGACTTTGTCGAGTATGTCACTCGTAGAAAGGTGAGCGACCCAATGACGCTGCTCTTTGAGTTGTACGAAGTGTATATGCAGCACGACAAGGATGAACACCTGGATACCTTCGATAAGTTTTATGCGTGGGGCGAAGTATTGCTCAAAGACTTTGATGAAATTGACAAATATTTGGTCGATGCCAATGCCTTGTACGAAGACATTTATGAAATAAAAGAAATAGAATCTTGGTTTGGTGCGGATGAAGAAGCCATTCAAGCCATACAGCAATTTAGAAATGTTTTGTCGGGTGAAGAAAAAACTCATTTGCAACAAAAGTTTTTACACATTTGGCAAATTGTAGGAGAAGTTTACCATGCTTTTAAACAAAGATTGCGTTCTAAAAAACTCGCTTATGAGGGGATGTTGTACCGTAGCTTGGTTAACTTATTTAAGGAAAACAGAGATCGAACAGGTTTGAACGAAATCTATTTTTGTGGTTTCAATGCCTTGTCCAATGCTGAGGAAGAAATACTCGATACCCTCTTTGAACAAAAACGAGCGGTCGCCTATTGGGATGTTGACAAGATTTATATGGAAAATGAATGGCATGAAGCGGGTATGTTCTTGAGACGTTATAAAGAAAAATGGCCCACGGAACGAAGTAGATGGATTGAGGGAGATATGTTGCAAGATGAAAAAAATGTCCAAATCATACAGACCATTCAAAGTATGGGTCAAACCAAAATTGCGGCTGACTTACTCACCAAAGAAATTGACGCAACACACATTAAAGAGGCCAAAACAGTATTGGTTTTGGCAGACGAAAATTTACTGCTACCTTCTTTATACGCACTGCCATCCAATGTAACAGAAACCAATGTAACAATGGGTTATCCCGCTTTTAACAATCCACTCTGTCAATTGATGAATTTGCTCATTGATTTGCAAATCAACCGAAGTGGAAAAGGAGAAAATAGTTACTATAAAAACGAAAACATCAATGCTTTTCTAAAAAACCCCTACATTCAAAACATCGCAGGCGACGACTATCCCGTTTATTACGATTGGATGCTCAAAAACAGACGTCGGTATTTGGGCTTGGAAGAAATAAAAGAAACACTGACACAAGATCTGATTCAGACAGCATTGGAACCCCAAATATTGGCGAAGGACGTATTGGAGCATTTGATTCAAATTATGCGAGATTTATTTGAGTTTTATTTGAAGGAACACCAAAACAAAGCAGAGAAAATTCAGAAACTTTCTCCCACAGAAAAAATTCCCGAACTAACTACCACAGAAAAGCCAGTCGAAAATGAAGTAGAAGGCAATCCCGAATTGGATTTCATTTTTCACTTCATCAAACATCTTATAGATTTTCAGGAAAACATTGCGCCCAACATTCACAAAATCAGCATTGCCCTATTGCGTCGAATGCTCAACGAAAATTTAAAAACCCTCAAAATCCCCTTTACTGGGGATGCCCAAAAAGGTTTGCAAATTATGGGCTTTTTAGAAACCCGTACACTCGACTTTGAAAACTTATTCATTCTTTCGGTCAATGAGGGGCAATTGCCCACTGAGCGTAAAATCAATAGTTTTATTCCCTATAATTTGCGGAAGACCTTTAGTATGCCCACTTTTGAGGAACAGGATGCGATTTATTGTTATCACTTTTATCGTTTGCTACAACGTGCCAAAAAGGTTTATTTGATTTATGACAGTGAAGCAAAAGCCCAGGGAACAGGGGGCGAAAAAAGCAGATTCATAGGTCAGCTTTCTCGATTAATCAAACGAAGGGGCAATACCAGCAAAATCCGAATAGAAGAAAAAATGTATGGGCTACCCGTTCCCGCCAACACTGCCCAACATACTCCCATTCAGGTTATCAAGACACCAGCCATAATGGAGAAGCTAGAAAACTATCTTTATAGAAAAGGCAAACAAAAAGAAGACATTCAGTATTTCTCCCCTACGGCAATTGGTACTTATTTGGATTGTTCTTTGCGTTTTTATTTTCGCTACATCGCCCGTTTGTACGAACTCGAAGATTATTCGGAACACATCGAAGCGGTCGATTTGGGAGACATTGTTCACCAGACAATGGAATTGCTGTATCGCTCCTTTACCCACAAAACCGTTACAGAAGAAATGCTCAAGCCCTTGCTCAATGAGGGATTGTTGACGGCAAGGATTGAAAGCATTTTGCTAGAGAAAAAATTCATCAAAGAAAGCTTTAAGGAGTTGACGGGACGCAATATGATTACCTTCAATATTATTTTGAAGATTGTCAAAAGTGTGGTACAAAAAGACATAGAATATGCTCCCTTTATTGTACACAGCGTCGAGAACCGAGCCAAACAGGAGTGGATTCAAATCAATGAAAGCACCTTGGTTTTTCTCAACGGCATCATCGACCGAGTAGACGAACCCTTGAATGACGAGGTCAAGGGATTGCGCATCATTGACTACAAAACAGGTAAAGTAGAGCTGTTCAAACAACGGAAAGAAAGCGACGAAGAATACATCGAAAAATATTTTGCCGACCCTAGGTACAAGGCGGGCTTTCAGGCTTATTTTTATGCGTGGTTGTACTACAAACAAAATAGTACCCAAAACATCAAAGCGGGGATTTACCATTTAAAGGAAATCAACAAGGGCATTAAAATGCTCCGCAACAATCAACTCATCGACCAATCACTTTTGATTCACTTTGAAGACTTGCTCCGAGAAAAACTCCAAGAACTCTTCAACTTTGATGCGCCCTTTGTCCAAACCGAAGATGTCACTCGTTGTGAATTCTGCACTTACAAAGACATTTGTTTTAGAAAACTTAATTAGTAATTTAAGATTTAAAATTCAAGATTCAAGATTACTAACCAGCAGTAACAATCTGCTAATTTGCAATTCAAGATTAAGAGGCAATAATGCTAGGTAATTTTCAATTTTAATTCTTCAATTTTCAATTTAACTGCTGCCCCTGTCGGACTCGAACCGACGACTCTCGGCTTAACAGGCCGGCACTCTAACCAACTGAGTTAAGGAGCAAAAAAAATAATTTAAGATTAAAAATTTAAAACTCAAGATTACGAGGCAGTACTGCCTTAGTAATTCAAGATTACTTGGCAATAATGCTAGGTAATTTTCAATTTTAATTCTTCAATTTTCAATTAAAAAGCGGTAACTCTTGGGCTCGAACCAAGCTCTCAAGTTCTTCAGACTTGCGCTAAACCA
>JAHDIA010000004.1 GCA_020631035.1 Chitinophagales bacterium
TTTTGAGGTCTGTCCTTGATTGGTCGTGATTGCGTCTACTAAAACTCAAAAGAGGATAGTTTGAAGGAATAAGGGTATAGCCGTCTTTTTCTAGCCTTTGACATTCTTGCTCAAAAGCTTCTTTGGCACTTTGGCTGTTGGTATGAGTTTCTTTGTTATAAGGTATCGGATTGTTCAAACTGTAATAGCGACCCAATTCACCTGTTCGACTTTCGACGACTTTATTTGCTTCATCTAGCTTTATTTCAACAAACAATGATTGTGCGTAAGTATTGTTGATTTTTTCGTATAAATAATTCATAGTTGATTACAGATTAAAAATTAAAATTACTTTTATTTTGCAACGTCATTGGCATTGAGGCTGCGTTTTGGTCAGATTAGCCAACGCATGTTTTTGGCTGCGTCTTAAATTTCATCCTCCCGCTCATCCTGCGCTTTTAGATGGCGGGCATCTGAGGACAATATGGGAAGTTGATGCCCCCCATCTTTTAAACCCAAAAATGCGAGGCATCTTTAAGATGCCAGGCATTAAAACCAATTCACAATTTACAATTCATAATTTGTGTTTCATCCCGCTGCGCCAATTAAATGAATTTGTACCTCATCATTTTCGATGGTAAATTGATAGGTTGTATAGGTTTCGGAACAACCAAAATCTTTGACAAAAAAACTATTGTAAACTCCTAAATTGAAAATACAGCTTTCGGGGTCAAAGGACAAACGTATGGCATCGGAGCAAATTTCGAGATCGAGATAACCTTCGGGTGCAAGGTCGAAATGATATTGTTTGATGTGGTTGCATTGGTGTTTAAATGTTTCACTTTCGATGCTGCTCATAAAGCGAGCGAGTATTTCTGCATTGATGGGCGGAAAGGTTCTAATGTCCATCACATCGCTTCCTTTTTGGTGGAGGTGTTGCTCATACCAAGCATCAATGGCTTGAAAAAAATTGTCTGCTACTTGAGGTTCTTGTAGTTTTAAGCAGTCTTCGGCAGCACAAGTAAAATGATTGTTTTGAGCATAAATGCTATTGGCTGCCAGTACTAAGAAGTAAAAAATATATATAGTTTTTTTCATAGTCCTTTGTTTCTCCAGCCGCCATCGAAAACCTGACGTTTATCGACTTGCCATTGACCATTTTTTTGGAGTAGGGTATAACGGTGCTGAAAGTTAAGGTGATTTTTGGTAAACAACAAAATTTTGTTTTTGCTTTGTTGTTCTACATCAACGAATTGTTCGCTACCATAGGTATGTGGAGGGGACATTGAATAAGAAATGGCATTGAGACGATTGTATCTATTGGTACAAGCTGCTTCTGTTGCCCATTGTTCAAAAATCGCTTTGACTTTTTCTTGTATAATAGGGGAGTGACTGTCATTGATTTGGGTGGCAAGTTTTTCCCATTCGGTCATCTGTTCAAAAAACTGTTGTAGGTTGTTTTGGGCGGCTTGTACTGCAATGGGGTCTACACTTTCTTTCTTTTTGCTCAAGCGTCTTTGTTCCATTTCAAAGGCATCCATTTCTGCTTCATTAAAAAAAGGCAAAGCATTGATGCGTGGATTTATGGGCAACTGATAGTAAGCCGTTGAAAGTTACTTGGGTATCTTGTATGTTGAGGGTGCTAAGTTTCGGGAGTTCAACCACAATTTTGAGGGTTTCGTCATTGAGTAGGGTATTGTTAAGGTGTAGGCAGTTGAGGGGAGCTTTTGTATCGAAATGTTTGAATCCTTCGCCCGTTAATTTGGCATCGTTTATAAAAAGATAGTACAATTTGGGCAGTTGGGCGAGGTATTCAATGGCTTGGTCGGTGATGAGAGTATTGTATAAGCAAACATTAACCAGTCGTTTGAGTTGGCAAAGCGTGTGTATGTGTTGATCGGTGATTAGACATTCTTTAAAACTCAAACCAACTAATGTTTGGTGTTGGGCAATTTGCTGAATGTCTTGGTGGGAAAAACTCTGGTGTTCAAATTTTAGTGAGCGGCTTCCTTTGGGTATTTCTAGGGGCATTGTGGGTAGGGTGGTTTGTATTTTAGAGTATGAGTAGATTACTTATACAGATTTAACAATATTCTTTCAAATAGACGACTGCTGATGAAGCTTTTTAAGTGAGATTGGATTGAATATTTTTGGGATTTCTGGATGTGCCTATTACATTGTAGCCAATTTTGCTGAGATGATCGACACTTGCTTTGCCAAATCCAGAGCTTGTTCCTGTAATGAGTACATTTTTCATTTGTATTTTGTTGTGTTAGTGTGGATACATCGGGGTGTATTCCGCTTCGTATTCAATGGCTCTAGCAGAAATGACGATGTGTTCCTCTATTTCTTCATCTTCTGCCAATTCTACAAGTAGGTGTATCCAGTTTAAATCGTAGATGTCTCTTAGCACAATGCTTCTACCATTGTCATTCTCGCTGCTTTCTATGCATTTGCCAAATTCAAAATAATTGATGTTTTCTACTATTAGCTCTTCGTAGTTTTGGATTTTCTTTTTGGTGATTTTTTTGCTAGGACCTTGATAATTGATTTGGATCAATACTTCTTGTTCCTCTTCATCTTCGATCATATCTTTAGAAACGTCTCTTTGGTGGTATTGTTCAGGCAATGTTTGGTGTTGGAAGAAGTGAGCAAAACAAGTTTCAACATCTTTTATGTTTAGGACTTCGCTTTGGCAAACTTCAACATCTCCCCCGCAAAATTTGACATTGGTTTTGACTTCGAGATTGGGCGTGCCTTTTCCAATGACGAAATGTTGGAAGTTGTTTTCTTCAAACACTTGTCGGTACTCGATGGTGAGTGCCGTTTTGGAACCTGCACATTGAACATAGCTTTGTTCTGCATTGAGTACCATAAAGGAATTGTGTCCTCCGTGTAGCTTGCCTAGATTTTCTAGGAGTTGTTCTAGGGACGTTATTTCTATTCCGTCTTCGTTTTGTTCGCTTGTTAGGAGCATTTGGTAATTTGAAATTGAGGATTCAAGATTTAAGATTTGTTTGAACCGCTGAAGCGGATTCAAAAATAGGGATTTAAAGTTGGATATTCTAAAAGTTGGGGATGTAGCGGTGGAGAAGTGAACCGACGGAGGACAAAGAGAAGCGAAACTATGCCTGATGGTAGCGGATACCCCGCAGTAGGGGCGATCCCGATTTAAAATCGGGACGCCCAAAACGAGGAGTAGGAGCGAACAGCAGGGAGTCACCATCGTTTGAAAAGAGAACGTTCCATTCAAAAAGGAAAAAATAAATAAAAATAACTGTTTGGTATCCTTATTTTGGTGAAAGTGTGTCAGTAGTGATTTATAGGGTTTATTTGTCTGTTAATCTTGTGTTTATGTATCTGTGTTTTTGGATGCTGATAAGGTTTTATGTTTTAAATGATGGTTTTTGCTTGCTAAAAAATGAGCAAGTGTGTATTTGTGATGAGAGAGCAATTGCCTCAACTTTGGATTGAAATTAAAAACGAAAAACAATTAATTTTTTAATCCATAAAACTAATTAAAATGAAAAACTTATTATTACTAGCAGTATGTTTGATGGCATTGACTTTTACTGGTCAGACAATTTGTGGACAAAATACCATACCTGCAAATGGGAATGTTGGGATTGGAATTGCTCCTAGTGCGCCTTTAACAGTAAAGGGACCTGATAATGATGGAGTCAATGCAACATTGAAGATTGTATCAGATGCTGAAATGCTGATAGATGGGAATGAAATAGATACCGATTCACCTTATGGTTTGTATTTGAACAATAATGTAAATCGTAGAGTCGTGTTGGCAAAAGGTGGAGGAAATGTGGGGATTGGAACGGGGAGTCCAATGGAACGACTGCACATTGACGGAGCAATTCGAGGCGCTCAAGGAGGAGGAGCTTTGAGAATTAAAACAGAATATGGATATGTAGATATCGGACCTAAGTCAAGCTCTGGATTTATGCATTTTTATACAGATCAAGTTAAGTATTATTTTGATAAGGAAATTTGGGTGAAATCTGGAAAGATTGGTAGTTATAGTGAAGATTTGCAATTAAGGACGGGAAGTACAACTAGGATGACCATTGATAATTCTACAGGAAGGGTTGGAATTGGGGTGACAAATCCTAGTGAAAAATTGGATGTAAATGGTGTGATTGTTAGTAGTGGAGCAACAGGTGGAGCTTTGGAGGCAAACAATCCAGATAATCAGAATCAATTTGTACAATTGGGCTGGTCTGAGCCAATTTTTGGAGAGCGTATTGCCCGTATTCGATATGGGGGTAGTGCTAGTAAGGGCTTATTGATTCAGGGTATGGGAGATGTTCCACAGTTTATTGTAAAAGCGAATGGAAATGTGGGTGTAGGTACAGCTGTTCCAGATACAAAGTTTTGTGTTTATGGTAATCCAGGTGAAGGAATCAAAGTGTTGGCAGAGGGGAAATCTACAGAAGTATTGATGGGAGTACATAATGGAAATTATGGTTTCTTGAATCTTGGAGGTGGAACCATATTAAGAGGAAATGGACAAGCTTCTAAATTTGATGGAGTAGTTCATTGGGGAAGTGGAAGAGGGGTTTTGTCAACAGATAGAGGAGCGTCTTTAGAATTAGGTGGACAAAGTAATGCGTATATAGATTTTGCAAATAGTATGAGTGATCCTGACTTTGATGTCCGTATACAACAGGTTAGCAATAGTGAATTGTCGTTTGTTGGAGCTAGTAGCGATTTGAGAGTTTCTGTACAAGGACGTTTGTCAGCCAAAGAAATTAAGGTAACGGCTAATGGACGTTGGGCAGATTATGTTTTTGAGGAAGATTATAAATTGCCACCTTTGAGAGAAGTGAAAATGTATATTGAGGAGAATGGGCATTTGCCAAATGTGCCAAGTGAAGCAAGCATTTTGGCTGAAGGCATTGATTTGGCAGAAATTACAACCATTCAACAAGAAAAAATAGAAGAATTGTTTTTGTATGTCATTGATTTAAATGAAAAAATAGAGCAATTGGTGAAGGAGAATGAGGAGTTGAAAAAGAATAGCAAGTAAGGTGAACTTTTTTATTGAATCAATTTAAATTTAAAGATATGAAAATAATTGTAAAATTGATGTTAGTGATGGTTGTGTTGTTGGGGAGTGTTGGGAGTGTGAGTGGGCAAGCAGATCCAAACAATCACTTTGTTTTGAATAAAGATGTGGTTCTTATAGATGAAGAGACAAATTTAAAACTTACTAGTAATTTAAAATCTATATATAATTCAGGGAGTAATATTGTTGCTAAGAAAGAATCAATTTATTTTAAATCGAAAACAAGTTTGCTTAATGATGTAACTCCTGGAAAGATTTTGGCTTGTTCCAGTGGTGGAGCAAATGCTCCTTCAGGCTATATTGGAAGAGTAAGTGAAGTTTTGAAACCCAACTCTATGGGAGAGATTGGATTTGAGTTGGAACCTGTGGCGATTACGGAGATTTTTGATTATATAAAATTTAATTATGATTATCAGATACATCAGAAATCGAAAGACAGTAATGAGCAGACACATCAAAAATCTGGGCAGATTAACATTATTGATGAATGTGCAAGTTTTAACAGAACACTTAATAGTCATTGGGGGAGTACCGCAGATTTTGAAGCCAATCTTACAGCAAATCTTTGTGGGAATTTAAGAGTCGGAATGGATTGGAATGGAACAGATAATTTTGAGTTTGATTTATTGGCGACGATTGAGTTGTATTTGAGTTTAAACTTAGAAGCAAAGTTTTGGAGTTTTGATTACAAAAAGGCATTTGATAATTTGAGTGTAGACTTACCAGAAATACCAATTTTTAAAATTGTTGTTTTAAAGCCCAAACTTATGCCCTATGCTAGTTTTTCTGGAGAAGCTGAATTGAGTTGGTCACCTGAGGTAAATATAAAGATAGAAGGAGGATTGCATTATAGTACATCTGGTGGTTTTAATACATCTATGGGAATTACAAGTTATAGTGATTTTGATTCCTCCATTGATATAGATGAAGTTTTATCTACAGAAATAAGAGTTGGTGCAGGGGCAATGATTTATTTGATACCTAGAGGTCAGGTAGGTTTTTCTTTTTTAGAAGTTGGAAAAGATTGTGAATCTTGTGCTTTGGGTATTGGAGGAGCAATCAATGCAACACTAAGCAACAATGGTAAATGTTTGCAATTGGGGTATTCGGTTCCTTATGAACTACCCTTATCAGATGATATTAAAATATTGTATGATAACTATGACCAGTGGCCAGGAGAGGGTAATTGTTACGATATTTTTGACTATTATTGTCAGAATGGAGTGCGAGACAATGGCGAAGCTGGAGAGGACTGTGGAGGACAGTGTAAGGCTTGCATCTGTGATTATGAGGCGGATTTTATTTATTATCCTAAAGCTGGTAGAGATGTAGAATTTTACAATACATCGACAGGTGGGCAAGTATATAGTTGGAATTTTGGAGATGGAACTCCTTCTGTAGTTGCAGATAATCCAGTACATACCTTTCCAATTGATAAAGAGTATACAGTTTGTTTGCATGCTTCAAATTATAGTTGTGATGGTCTTGATCAGACTAAAGTATTTTGTCGTCAAATCTCTATAGGTTTAAGTGGTACTTCCTCTTCTAGTAATACTTCAACTAATACTTCTATATCCAATCCTTTTGTTAATTCCAGCTCCTCAGGTGGTTCGTCTTCTGCTTCTTCCTCTTCGGGTACTTCTTCAGGTGGTACTACTACTACAGGTGGTGGTACTACTACTACAGGTGATTCTACTACAAGCGGGGGTTCTACTACAAATTTACCTCCCCCACCTTGTCTTTATTCCTTTGCCTACAATGGTTGGACAAGTAATTTTACACTTACTTATCAAGAAGACCCTAGTAATCCACATAGCAATGTTGATGCTTATTATTGGACCTTTGGAGATGGTGCGGCGAGCAATGCTAAAGCTCCAAGTCATACTTACAGTAATAATGGCACATACGAAGTCTGTTTGACCACTACTAGTTGTGGTCAAGTTAATCCTCCCTCTTGTGTTTGGGTTACTATTGATGTTGGTAGTTGCCAAACGAATCATTTTGTTAATTATCCTCTTAATATCTCCATTAACTATGATGCGACAGATTATATTATTGCTGATAATGTTATATCCTCTGGTAGAAATGTCAATTTTAATGCAGGTTATCAAGTAGCTTTGAAAAGAGGTTTCCACGCCCAAGCAAACTGCAACTTCCACGCTTATATAGATGGCTGCGACCCCAACAGCAACCGCTTAGAAAACGACCCAATAGAAATACTAAACGAAAGTATTGACGAAGAGTTAAAGGTCAAAGTCTACCCCAATCCCTTCGAGGACAGACTGACCATAGACTTGACAGAACCGCTAGAACAGTCTGGAACAGTTGCTTTATACGACTTACAAGGTCGTTTGATGTTAGAACAAGATTTTGATGAGCAAAGCAATAGACTAGAGTTGCAAACCGATGCTTTAAATAGTGGAATGTATGTGGTACGGGTTCAGGTGGGGTATAGAGTATTTAGTCAGAAGTTGGTGAAGTAATAGTAGCTTCATCTTCTAAAATAGCTGTTTTTACGACTCCTAATTCACAATACTATTTTCCTAAGTCAAACAGTATAGCTGGTTTGTTATATCAATTGAGAGACTATATCAATGGTGCAGGAAATGCACGCAACGGACAAGATGCAGTACTTTTAGTGAGCGGAAAAAATATAGCTGGTGATGTTATTGGAAAGGCTTACATAGGTGCAATATGTAAACACGATAATATGAAATCATATGCAGTTGTAGAAAATCAGCCAGGGCAAAATAATTTGATGTACAATTTGATTGCTCACGAGTTGGGACATTTACTTGGTTCACACCATACAAAAGAAAGCCCAGAAAATGCTAGTACAGTCAACTGTGGGATTAGTGAGCCCTTTCCCATATCTGGCTCCTACAGCACCACTAAGGGCATTATGCATTATGCTGTTTCAGCTTCATCTAGTGCTAAGTTTTATCCCTGTTCAAAAGATTGGATGAATCTACATTTGTGGTTCAATAGTGGATGTCTATAAAATAAAATACTACATATCCCAGCTAGTTTTATAATAAGTTTTCTCCCTACGCCTAAAGGCGTAGGGGATTTTTTTAGTTATTTGTTGAAGCGTGGCGTAGGAGGATGGATAAGTGGGCTGTATGGGCAAAGCATGCAAAGATACCAGGCTGAACTAGTCTGAAACGGGGAGAGTCGCCCCAAAAAATAGCCCTATTCTTTGATAAGAGAGACTTTTTTGTACAAATTTTAGGTTTTGGGATGCTAATTTCTATAAAAGTGAAATTGCTTGTATTTATTTGATTATTAGTGATTTATGAATGGTTTTTATTCTTGTTTTGACTGTTTTTAAAGGTTTGGTCTTATAAATCTACGGAAGTATGTCTTTGTGGGGTGGGGATATTGCTTGTAATATTGCAGTATAATTTTTTAACTAATTAAAACCAATATTATGAAAATCTGGCAACTTCGTATCTTGGGTTTATTTACCCTTTTTATACTACTTACACCTCAAACAATATTTGGACAGTGGAATGGGAGCAATGGTAGCCCCACTACTTCTACAACTTATACCATCAACCGCTCAGGTAAGGTTGGAATAGGACTCAACTCAAGTACAGGTATTGTCCCACTTAGCCAATTACATGTAATAGGAGAAGACAATTCTTATGACGCTACTACCAATAAGTATTATGGAGCACTGCGCATTGGTTCTTCGGCTAATAGTGGTAATTTGTTTTTAGATGAAAATGAAATAGATTCTAATTCGTCATATGGTTTGAATCTCAACAACAACTCTCCTCAAAAAGTCGTCCTAGCCAATGGTGGGGGAAATGTAGGAATTGGTGTTCCTAGCCCTCTAGAAAGATTACACATTGATGGAGCCATTCGAGGCAACCAAACAGGAGGGGCGGTGAGAATCAATACAGATTATGGGTATTTGGACATAGGACCTAAAACTACTGGTTGGACTCATTTTGCTACTTCTAGTTCTAACAAGTTTTACTTTAGTACTGAAATGCGGGTCAATTCAGGATTAATTGGTAGTTATGATGAAGATTTAAATTTAAGAACAGAAGGGATTACGAGAATGACCATTTCTAATACTGATGGCAATGTGGGAATTGGTGTAGTGAGTCCCCTAGAAAAATTACACATAGATGGAGCCATTCGAGGGAATCAAACAGGCGGAGCTTTGAGAATCAATACAGAACACGGATTTTTGGACATAGGTCCCCAAAATTCTGGTTGGACGCATTTTATGACCAGCTCTAGTAAATTTTATTTCGATAGAGAAATATGGGTTAATTCAGGACGTATTGGAAGTCTTGACGAAGATTTACAATTGAGAACAGGAGACACAACAAGAATGACGATTTCTAATACAACAGGTGATGTATCTTGGGGGAATGGGAATGGTATGTTATCAACAGACAATGGTGCCTCACTTAAATTGGGCGGTTCAGGTACGCCATACATTGACCTTATTAACGATAATACTGGCAATTATGACCTAAGATTGGAGTTGCAAAACGATAGTACCCTACGCATTTTAAGAGAAAATATGGGAACAAGCAAATTGTTGATAGAAGGTGTGCTTGAAGCCAAAAAAGGAGTAGAACTAGACGCTTATCGAATGAAATCAATCATTGAAGGACATGACAGCAACAACTACTTGAGTATATTCAATGCAAATGATACCTTGGCAAAAGGGCTATTTTATTCGCCCCAAGGAAGATTGATAATTGGTACAACTGACCCTTGTGGTAGAAATGCGGAAGGTTATGATTTGAATGTAAAAGGAGCCGCTAAGATTGATAGCCTTGTTGCAGGAGCATTGACCATAGATGGGATTGTGAATTACAAAGAGAAATTACTTTTTGACAATGAATATGAAATGAAAACAGTGTTAGATGGACATGACAATGCAACTTATTTTCAGATTAGTAGGGCAGATAAAGCTATGTACTTTACAGAAAAAGGACAACTCATTATTGGTACAACTGATCCTTGTGGTCGAAGTGCCGAAGAACATGCATTGAGCGTAAAAGGAACTGCCAAAATGGATTCAGCTATTTCGCATCTACCTAATTTTACCATCATATCTGACCAAAGACTCAAAAAGAACATCAATTTGTTAGAGGACAATAGCTTAGATAAATTTAATTTGGTCAAACTGTACGAATACGAATACAAGAAAAATATCAAAGGAAGACGCTTGGGGATTATGGCACAAGAGATGAAGGAAATATTGCCTAGTACAGTTGGTACATTTAAAGGAGAAAATGGAGAGAAATACTACAACTTTAATCCTTCAGACTTACACTTTTTGCATATGAAAGCTACACAAGAGTTGTCGAAAAAAGTAGAGGACCAAGAGGTGGAAATTGAATCATTAAAAGAGGAAAATGAAAATTTAAACGAAAGACTGTCGAATATGGAAAAGCAAATGAACGATATTTACCAATTGCTTGCCCAAAAAGAGCAAGCCAATCCTGTAAATTCACTCAATGCTAATTTGATGCTTGGGCAAAACATTCCCAATCCATCAACAGACGAAACAATAATTCCTTTCAATATTCCTCAAAACGTCAATAATGTAATTTTGACCATTACAGACATTCAAGGAAATACAGTCTTAGAGCAAAAAGTTCAAGCGAGTGACAATGGGCATTTAAAAATCAATACATACAGTTTTGCAAAAGGAACTTATGTTTACTTTTTAACAGTCAATGGGCAAATGTCTAACACTAGAAAAATGATAATAGAGTAGACCAGATTTTTATAATTATTATAATAACGAAGACCTCACATCTCTGTATGTGGGGTCTTTTATTTTTCGTTCTTTGATAATATTTTGTGGAAGAGAGCTGATTCTTAAACAAGCTATCCAGTCGCCTGTGGCTCCTTACTATTTGTTCAAGAATCACTCTCCAAAAATTGTCAAAGAACCTTATTTTTGAATCAAATCCAAATACGTCTGCTCCAAACTTTTTCCATTTATTTTACTTGCTACCCACAATTCAAGTTCTTCAAAACCCAGCTGTCGAACAACTTTTACTTCTTCTTTAAAGTCAACAAAAATACTTTTTCTTTTAGAAGAAGATAGCCCAATGTTTTTTTCCAATTTCCGAAACAATGCAATAACTGATTTTTCAAACTCAAAATAATGTTCATTGCGTGTCAAATATTTGTAGGCAGTTTGAATGGTTTTGTCCAATTCACTAGGGTCCAATTCATAGGTCAAAATCAACAAAATAATACGAGTAGTCAATTGAATGTCTTTGCGCATATTGGTGCGTGGAAAGTTGGTGATTTTTTCAAACCATTTTAGAGACTCGGTCCATTTTTCTCTAACCAAAAACAGTACGGCACAATTGTAAAAAATAGCCAATTGTCGGCGTTCCTCTATATGTTCTTTGTATTGTTCCCAATCTTTTTCTATGTCTTTTACAACGAGCTCTGCTTCATCCAATAATCCCATTTGAATATTGTACAACAAAGCATTGAATGGCACTGTTTTAAAAATCTCTGCGTCCATTTCAGAAGAATTGTCTTCTAAATTTTTTATTTTCTCCAAAGTTTTGGGGAAATCCTCATAGTTTCGAGCATTGAAACAAGAATCGAGATGTTTGCACAAAGATTTTTTATACCAGATGGTGTGTTTGTTTTTAAAGTTATCGTGTTTTTCAAACAAATCAACCAACTTGGCAGAGTACATCATTGTCTTCTTGTGGTCTCTCTGATAAATGTAACGGGTACTCTGAATAAAATAATAAGTCAATAAAGCTTCGATAGAAGTGAGTTCTTCTTCACTGGGTAATTGTTCTGTAGCAAAAATTTCATCAAAGGCAGCTTTGTTTTCTGGTTTGCTGAGTTTGACATCCTTGCGAATCAAGGCATTGATTCTTTCTTTAATATTGAATAAGTATCGTTTGTATCTTAACTGTTGTAGAACAACACTTTCCAGTTTCATCACTTCCTCGTAGTAAGATTTATCTATAAAACTAAACTCAGCTAGTTTTTTTTCCCAATCAAACAATATAAGTTGCAACTCTAATAACTCATTTTGGGTACAAATCTTTTTGATTTGTTTCAGGTGTTTATTCATCTCAGAATAAAGCTCTTTTTGATAGAGTATTGGTAAGCCTTCTAGTATTTGATGTACTTTTTTTTCTGGAGAAATGTCGTTATTGTAATAGAATGATTGTAGACATTCCAAAATTTTATTTCCTAGGAAGTTTTTATGAACAGGACTGTAACCCAAAGCTTTTAGTTCTGAATCGCTTATATTGGACTTCTTATCAATAACATTGAAAAGTTTTACATATTTAGGGGTTTTGTTTTTAGAATTTAAACTTGAATACAATTTAAAATAGCGTTTTTCAGCCTTTGACAAGCTTTTGACTAGATTATTAACTGACATAGTATTTGGTTGAGTGAGTTAGTTGCATTTCCAGTCTTTAGAGTGCAATGAATGCAATGCGTTACATTCTTGAAAAGTATATGTATAACTCTGTTGATGGTGTAGGTGTTTGTATTGAGCTTTTCAAAGCTAGGTTGGTGAGTTTCTCGAATTATGGTGCAGCGTGTGTGACATTGAGGCTGCGTTTATTCTGGTTAGCCAACGCATACTTTAGGCTGCGTACAAGTGTTTATATCCATCCGCTCATCCTACGCTTCAGTTTCTGTTATTGCCCTTGTTTAATTTTCTATTTTTTTTCAATTCCCTTATTTTTTTTAGCAACCAAGCTTTGTCGACATTTTCATTTGTATTGTTAATCTTTTGTTCAAGCTCAGTCAAAGATTTTTTGCCTCCCATTTTAATTTTATACAATCTCACTAGGAATAAAATGAAGTTTTTATAAGACTTTTTGTCTTTTGTAGTCATCTCTTTATTATTGGCAATCAGTTTTTTAAAGGTATTTGCCAAATCAAACAAAGGTGTTGTTTCATCCAATGCATAATAGGTAGAGAGTAGTAGCTTTTTACAATTAAGATGGTAAATGAGGTCAACATATACCACCTGTATCAGTTGTTGCATAGCCTTATTGTATTCTTTTTGGTAAAATTGTGGCTGTAATTGTCGAACAGCTGGAGTGCTAAATCAAGAAACCTTGCAAGATATTTCCTTATTTACTTCAAAAGAATTGTTCTCAACAGCGAAGAATATTATGAGTTTATATGTTGAATATGGAGCAGAGTTGGATGAAGTTTTTGGATCTGAAAATATAGAATACAAAGCTGTTCAAGATGCACTTGATAATTTCTGGAAAGTAGGAAAAGAATTGATAGAGGATGGTTTTAGCTCTTCTAGCAACTTACTTATCGAAGATATACATATACAAGCTGCCAAGGAAGTATTGTCAGAATTAAATAAAGTAGTAGTATCGCAAAAATTAAAGGATACCATTACAGGAGTCCAATTGCATTTAGATTCTATGAAAGGTAAAAAGCTGAAATCAGCCCTCAAAGATTTTGATCAACAAGAAATCCAGTTTTAAGATTTTTTGAATAATCCCTGACTTACATCAATCCCCCATTCCCAATTTAATTGGGAATGGGGAAATTAAAAACCTTGAGACGAAGGACTGAATATGGCAAAATACGCCCGATAGTAGCGAATATGGTGTTGTGTGTAGAGACAAGGCATGCCTTGTCTACAAACAACACCATAGCAGCGGATAGCGGGGAGTCCCTATCGTTTGAAAAACTACCGTTCCGTCCAAATCATTTTATTTCCAAACTAAAACCTAAGCTATGTTTCCCAATCCCGAAATTTTTGGTGTTCAATTGTATTGGTACCCTCTTTGGCAGTGGATTGCCATTTTGGTAACTTTTGTTTTTGCTTTGTGGTATGTGTTTTACAAAAAAATGATCCAAATGTCTATTTTAAAAATAGGCATCATCATCCTTTCTTTATTGTTCTTAGGATACATAGGAGCAAGATGTTTTTCAGTCATAGATTATTTGACAGATACAGGGGAAATGACGGGGTGGGAAACAATGACACAAGATTTAAACAATGGGAGATTGAGGTGGTATGGCGCACTCATTTTTATTTTATTGGGATTGCCTCTAATTGCCAAATTATTTAAAATTAAATCATTTCCCACAGCCTTAGATGTCATCGCCATAAACATTTGTTTGTTTACAGCCATTGTCAAACAAGCTTGTTTGTTTGCTGGTGATGGTTGTTATGGCGTTTACACCAATTTGCCTTGGGGAATGTATTTTCCCTATGGTGCGGCACCCAATATTTTACCTGTCCATCCAACGCCTTTGTATGATACTATTTTTCATTTATGCTTGTTTGGATTTTTGTATTATTGGAACCAATCAAAGCGCAAAATGTATGCAGGTCAAACCGCCATTTTCTTTTTTATTGCAACCTCCTTTTTTAACATTGCCATAGAGTTTATCCGTATAAACCCCTCAATTGCCTTGGGCTTGACTCTTTCTCAATTTAGTTATGCATTGATTGTATTGATGATGTTGGTTTACTATTGGACCTTACATCAAAACAATCAAAATAGGGTGTTGGCTAATGAATTTAAAACTGAAATGATATGAGAAATACAATGCTTCCTCAACAGCCCTTGCTAGGTGCAAATATCAAAACCTATTTTAAATTGTTACTAGACAATGAGTTTGCAATTGGTGTAAGACATTTACCCAAAGCACTCTATACCGCTTTGGTGTCGGCATTGGCAAGTAGTCCTTTGGCGATATTGGAAAAATGGAATAAACAAAAAGAAATAGAGCAGACGCCAGTACCAATCAAACCTATTTTTATCATAGGTCACTGGCGGAGTGGGACCACTTTTTTACACTATTTGATGGCAAAAGACAGCAATTTAGCATACTTGAACAATGCTCAATCTTTTTGCCCCAACTATACCTTTTACCATTTCGATTTTTTAAAGAAAATAATCAATCTGCATTTGCCCAATAAACGTCCAATGGACAATATGGAAATAGCTTTTGAATATCCACAAGAAGAAGAGTTTGCCTTGGGCAATATGTCTGGTCAGTCCTGCTATCTTTGGTGGACTTTTCCTAACAAAATGGTAGAATATTTTGAAAAATATGCCTTGCTTAAAAATTTAAAAGAAAAAGAATATCAAAATTTAAAAAATACCTATGCACATTTGATGCAGAAATTGAGCCTACTCAACCAAGGAAAAAGTTTGCTATTGAAAAATCCTGTCAATACTGGGCGGATTCCTATGCTACTTGAACTTTTTCCCGATGCACAATTTATTTATTTATACCGAAATCCAGTTGATGTATATCAATCGACGGTTAAACTACACACCAAATTGATGGAATGTTTTGCCTTGCAAGACTTTGATGCAAAAAAAATAGAAGAGCATACTTTTACATTTTACCAACAATTACTGCAAAAGTATCAAGAAGATAAAAAGCGCATTCCTATTCAAAATTTAATAGAAGTTGATTATCAACAATTGACCAAAGAACCAATTAAAGTCGTAGCGCAAATTTATCAAAAATTGAACATTCCTTATTTTGAACAAGCACGTTTTGCCTTCCAAGAATTTATAGAAAGCCAGAAGAACTATCAGGCAGAGATATATACAATCAATGAACAAAAAAAAGAAGAATTGGCAAAATTAACCAATGTTTTATGGAGATAATAATAAAATAAAAAGACATATGAAAAATCTATTGACCATTATTTATTTAAGTGCTTTTGGTATAGCTACTTTACAAGCACAAGACTTACAAAAAATAGCACAAAAAAACAGTAACAAAAATTGGCTCAATTGCAAAGCTGATGTGCATTTGAACGAAGAGGAATTCTTACAAGAGTTCAAAAATATAGGACTGCTATCGCCTAATGAAAATTTGAAAAAGTTGTCAAGTAAAACTGACCAAAAAAATGGAGTGCATCATTACTATCAAGAGACATACAAGGACATTCCAATAGAAGGAGCCATATACATGGTCCACGAACAAAATGGACGCATAAAAAGTGCCAATGGAAAATTAGTTGAGTTTCTAGAGCTAAATACCATTCCTTTTTTAGATGAACAACAGGCATTGGAGCAAGCATTGCAATCAGTCAATGCTGAAAAATATGCTTGGGAGAACCCACAATATGAAGTCTTACTTAAACAGAAATACAAAGATGACGGATGCTCATTTTATCCCCAAGGAGACTTGCTCATTGTCACCCCTCAACTAAACACTTTATTGACGCAAGATCGGTTGTGTTATAAATTTGATATTTATAGCTTACAACCTCATAAACAGGAATGGGTTTATGTAGATGCCCATAATGGAGAGGTGTTTTTAAAAACCAATCTCTTGTGCCAATTAAACGATTTGTGTACGGCAGACAAATACTACAGTTGCAATAATATGTCGACAGTAAGTTTTGAGGTGGACAATGTGGAAATGTTATATTATTTGAATACTAATAGGGTGACTACTTACGATGCCAGTAATGGAATAGATTCAACAATGCTTGCCGCTTCAGACTGCAATGCTTTTGATCCTGTATTGATTGAGGCACACTGGGCAGCCCAAAATGTAGTAAACTATTTTGATTCAATACATCATCTTGATGGATACGACGGAAATGGTGCCAAAATACAGAACTGGGTTCATGCCGATTTAATAGATATTTTTCATTTAAATAATAATAAAAATGCTGTATACAATGAGTTAGGAATATGGTATGGCGATGGCGGTGGAAGTGGAAGCAATCCTTATGTATCTCTTGACATTGTCACTCACGAGATTGTTCATGGCATCACCAAGCATTCGGCAAATTTGTATGGAGTGGGAGAATCTGGTGCATTGGCAGAATCTTTTGCGGATATTTTTGGAGTAATCATAGAACACAGTGTAATGCCTACTTGTGCTAATTGGATAATAGGAGAAAATGTAAAAGTAAATGGAATTCGTGATTTTGCAAATCCCGATACTTTAGGGCAGCCCGATACTTATAAAGGAAATCACTGGGGAGATGATTTTGAAGGTTACTATGGAGTGCATACCAATTGTGGAGTGCAAAATCATTGGTTCTACCTCTTGGTAAATGGTGGGACAGGAACCAATGACAATAACGATGATTATACTGTAAATGGAATTGGGATGCAAGCAGCAGCTAAAATTGTTTATCAAAATCTAATGCATTATATGACTCCTTATTCCAATTATGCAGATGCAAGAAATGGTTCTATAGAAGCTGCACTGGAATTATTTCCAGAGGATTCAAGCAAAGCACAAGCGGTAGCAGATGCTTGGTATGCGGTAGGCGTGGGAAGTAATCTTGTCAATGGAGATAGCATTCAGCTCATTAGCCCCAATGGTGGAGAAATTTTAGCACCTCAAACAACGAGCCTTATTGAGTGGGACAGTAGTGCTGGAATAGATAGTGGAGTTGGACAAGTGTGGAAACAGCTCACCCCAATACTGGTGAATACTCTTGGGCAATTGGTGATATTTGTGCCAATGAAGTTTTAATCAAAATAAGTGATTCAAAAGACTTTACCATTTTTGATGTCAATGATACTTCTTTTGAAATAGATGAAGAGTGTTTTTGTAACAATATGGTGGATGCCTATTTTATATATGAAGGAGTAGAAGACACCATTATATGTGATGGGCAAACCATTTATTTAATAAATGCTTCTATTAATGCGGATTCAACTTTTTGGGAAGTGGAGATAGGAGGCTATACAAATACAGTAAGTCAAGATACTATTCAAATAACCCTACAAGATGATGGTACAGGAAGTTACACTTTTTACCTCATTGCAAAAGATATCAATGAATGTGTAGATACTTTTCAAAGAACATTCCACATTTTGCCTTATCCAGAGTTATCCTATAATTATACGCTTAATGGCTCAGGAGTTGATTTTACATTGATGTCTAATTTAGGCTTGGAAGAAGAAGTTCATTGGACTTGGGGGGATGATACAGAAACAATTACCAATGATAGTACACCAAGCCATACTTATGTCAATGATGGAGTGTATGAAGTCTGTATAAGTTATACCAATAGATGTGGGATGGGGCAATGTTGTGATATAGTTGTAGTAGACAATGTACAAAATGCCAGTTGTTTGGGAGACAGCTTAGAGGTGTTTTTTACTACTAGTAGCAAATTGGTTTGTGAAGGAACGAGCATTGATTTCACCAATCTTTCTTCTTCTGGTGCATTGACTTACGAATGGTACATCAACAATAGCTTGGTGTCAAGCAATATGAATTATAACCATATTTTTAGTCAAGCGGGAAAGCACATTGTAAGTCTAGTTGTAAAATATCCCAATGCTTGTGAAATGTCTTACACTACTTTAGTTGAAGTCGTAAGTAATAATGTAAATCTTGATGTTATTTATACAAAAAATGGACCTATTGTCAACTTTGTATTTGATTCTATAGATGCCCATACAAAGTATGGCATTATGGTTTTGGAGGATACTTCAAGTTTGCTTCCTATCTCTCTCTTTGGGAACAATATTACTTATACTTTCCCAGAAGCAGGCACCTATACAGTTTTGGTAGGAGCCAGTAATTTTATTTGTGGTGAAAATTGGTTGGTAGATACCCTTATTGTAACAGTAGAACCATTACCAATTACTTATCAAAAATTGTTGCGTATAGATGGGAAGCCTTGTGGGATAAGCAGTTGTATTCAAACAAGTGATCAGAAAATAGTTATAATAGGTAAAGTCTTATATGCTGAACAAAACTCTGAAGAAGCTATTGTAGCCAAACTAAATATACAGGGAGAAATGATTTGGAGCAAAAGATTTTCGAGTACCCAGAGAAATCGCCCAGGAAATTTAGTTGAGGGTGCAAATGGAGGCTTTATGGCTTACATCAACAATATTGACTCAACTGCGAGCAATGGTAATTTTTATGTAATAAAATGGGATGATGATGGAAATGAAGAATGGCATACTACATTAGGCAATAGCACATTTGGCTTTGCTCAAAGCATTAAGGCAACTTCTGATGGAGGTTGTATACTGACAGGCTATACATCAAGTTTTGGCGTAAGTGAAAAAAGTGCTTTTTTAATAAAATTGAATGCCAATGGAAGTCTAAGTTGGGGGAAATATTACAATACTGGAGATACCAGCTCATTGAGTGCGATAACGGCAAAAGATGTGCTTGTAGACAGTGATGGAGGATATACTGTATTGGGGCATACTTGGCAAAATCAACAAAGTTTATTTTTAATGAAAACAGATGCTTTTGGTAATGTGAATTGGGTGAAATCTTATGGAGGAAATAATTTAAATTATGATTATGTGCCCATTTTATCTCCAAAGATTTACACCAAAATGCAAGAGCCATTCAAAGATTGTACATTCAAAATCAAGCAAAGTTTGATGAAATATTTACAAGCAAAGAGATCACGTATCAATGCATTCAAAACCAATTTGCAAAACTTGAACCCACAATCATTGCGCTTATAAAAGATGCTTTTGGTGGCAGTGCTAGTGCCACAATAAATAGAGACTTGTTAAATGAAATAGATGTATTTTTAATAGAGTTGTCAAGCTTGCTTGATAACTCTCAATTAGAAGAAGAAATAAAAAGCATTCGCAATGGTTTATGGACAATGCAAAACAAAACACTCAAACAAGCTTTGACAGATTTTGATACAATGGACTTGAAACATCCTGCTAATGTAACATCCATTCCATCATTCCAATTAATCAATCAATTAGACAATGCCTCTCATTTAATGTACAATTTATTTGGGCAAGAAGGTGAAGCGAGTTTGACAATGTACGACCTCAATGGGCAATTGCTAAACACAACAACACATTGGATTTCAGGAAAACAAAGCATTAAGCTGAATAAAATGGATTTAACCAAAGGATTATATATACTACATCTTCATTTCGCTAGTAAAAAGGGTTGCTTTGAACAGAGTTTTAAACTGCCCGTGGTGAATCAATAAGTGATTGATATATGAGAAGCAATAACACAACAGTATTTTTTACATTGACGATTAAATCGCATTCCCAACTTTTAATAAAATTGGTCAATAGTATAAATTTAATACTGTTGTTGGAGCAGGTGTTAAGCAGCCTGCTCTTTTTTACTTTGTGAGTCAACTTAATTTTATGAATTGTCCTCTAGCTCTCCACACCATTCTTCGTAATAATTTCCCGCCCATTTTTTCATTTGTGGGAAAAACCATTCAGCAATCTCAGGAATCAATTGTAGCCCATCCTCTGTATCAATAAACGGATCTTCATCCCCACTGATTTGAATAAACGCGTGGTGGGCAATGGCACTCAACAATAAGAATTGTCCAATGTCATCAGCAATGGCGTCCCCTGCTTCCCAACTGCCCATTCCGTGAAACAATTTCTGAATACCATTTTCAGGCGCAAGTAAATCTACTAAGATAGGATCACCTGCTTCATAGCCAATCAAAAACCAATGGCCAGGCCAACCATCTATGGCTTCTTGTTTGACAGAGTTGTAACTATAACCATCTTGAAAAGCCCCCAAACGTTTGTGTCCAAATAAAGTGACAGGATTTCCAATGGTTGAGAAATAAACATTTTCTTTTGGTGCAAAATGCAATAAATAGTTTTTTAAATCATCTGGAAAGGGATGTTTGAATTCTCCTTCCAAACGAGCCAACAAAGCGTCATTCTGACTTGTACCCAAAAGCAATGGCTCATCCGTCCAAAATTCATTAATATGGGTTAAAGCGTCTTGTATATCCATTTCTTAAAATATATTCAATTCACAATTCACTCAACTCGAATACGCCAATTACTCCCAAACTGCAAAAGCGACTGAGCAATGACTTCGTTTTTCTCTACCCACAAATCATCAAACAATACAAAATAATTAAATTGATTTTCTAGGGAGTTGATACCAATTTCACAAAAATGTTCACTCAATAAATAAGTCGATTTTTCAGGATTATTCCCCAGTTCTTTTTTCAATAGTGCAGGAATACTAAAATCCCTGAAATCTTCATCCTCCATATCAGTGATGCAAATTTGACCGATTAAATTTAACAATTCATTGAGTGATGCTTTGTTATTTTCTTCAGTCAAATGTTTTAAAAATTTTAAATTTTCCAATCCCACCAATTCATCTTTTGGGTCGATTTCATTGTTTCGTAAATAATCCAACAATTGTGGCATACGAAGACCATCTATTTCGTATACATACAAATCATCAAAATTGCCGCTGTCATAAATGCAACAAGAAATATGGTACAAGCACCCTGTTCCATAGTCCGCATCAAAACTTTCGTTAAAATCAAAAAGTAAATTTTTTCCAATGCTACCATAGTCAGTTGGAATGGGATTCTGAAACCATATCGCCAATTGCCGCCAGTTCTTTTCTTTGAAATCCTCTGTGAAAATATACCAGGCCAATTCTACCTCATCATCATCTGTATATATTTCAAGGCATTCTTCATCCCCCACAATTTCATTACAATAGACATGTTTGCCTAGTTTGGCAATTAAATCATTAAAGTCGATTGGTGGGTGGACTTTTACCCCAATTTCATCGGAAGAAATGGGGAAGCCATACACATAAGTACCCAGTATTTCGTCAGGGTCTTTGGTCAATTGCTTCCAGTTTTTTAGAAAAAAATCTAAGATAGAGTCAGCCTCAAAAGTTTTGAGGTAACGACCATTGGGTTCATATACTGTTCGATACGCAAAATGAATTTTCATTGTCTTGTTGTTGTGTTTTTTACATCAAATAGTCAGATTTTAAATAGGCTCTAAATGAAGGTGTAAATGTACAAATAAAATCAGTCAATTTAGATGCTCCCAAGATTATTTATCTATTTTGATTTTTAGAAAAAAATAAAATAAATATTTGTAGGAGATGCTTCATTTATTCAAGATGTATTTTTATGGTGCAACGCCAGTGATACTAGGCTGCGTGTACTCTGGTTAACCAACGCATACTTTAGGCTACGTACAAGGGCGCATCCACCCGCTCATCCAACGCTTCAAAAACCAAAATGCTTTAGATACTCAGCCCTTATGTCTACTGGAGCCTCTACAGTATACGTTATCCCATCCGAATACGTTCGCTTTATTTTTTGTTCATCTAACAAATATCGCTGTGCATCAAATGGAGCAGGAAAAGGAAAAGAGTCAATGTATGCCCAGTCTAAATTTATTCTTGAATCATCAAACATCGACTTATCAAAACGTTTGTATTTTTCAACTAAAAAAGCTGCAAACATATTGTATACCATTGTTGCATAAGCTTTGGGTGTCATTTCTGCATTGAATAAAGTAGAATTACAACTAATTTGAATTCGTTTGTAATCAGGACGGCTGTTGTAAAGATGAGAACGATAGATGGTATGCGCATCATCGTAAACTGATTTGGAAACAATAGTGTGTTTCTTGGGATTGTATATACCAAAAGAAAGGTTGTAATTAAAGCTTCCTTTTTGCATCCGATTTTTGGGAGCCAAAACCTTTGCATTTATATACTCATATACATACTCACTGATTCGTGCATCCACTCTCGGACGTTGAAACAGTAGTTGGAGATCAATGTTTAAATTTAAATCACTAATACTCCAAAGCCTAGTAATTCGAATGTTTGACATTATTGACTTCTTAAAATATCTAAAAAATATTGGTATCGTTCCTCTTTTTGTGTCGCAAAAAAACCTCCATTTTCCCCTAAGTCCATAAAGATACAATCCTCATCAATTTGATAAAAACTAATTTGCCAGTTAGGAGAAACATAGCTTTCGGACAACCAAAGTGGAACGATTTTATTAAAGGCTAATTTGATTTCATCAAAAGAGATGTCTGCCAAATTGTATGCTAAAGTAAAGGTCAATTCATATAATGTATAACTTACTAGGAATAGGTCAAGTGATTCAGCTATGATTGTCCCTTGTTCATTATAAACTTTTGATGAAGCTTTGTTGAGTGTTGCCCAACAAGTCCAAGCATATTGGTTTTCTATTAAGAATAAAAAACGTTCTCTTGTTAAGTCTAGTTTTGTCCAAGGGATTAATGTGTCCTGTGTTTCAAAGAGTTTGATACTAGAAGCACTTTGATTTAATTTTTCTTTGATAGCATAGAGTATTTTAAGCCCCTTAGGAATGGCATTGGGATATTTACTCATATCCAAATTGTTCAACTCTATAGAGAGGAAATTTTCAAGTACTTTGATTAAATCTTCTAAGGCTTGTGCTTTAACTATCATTTTCTAAGAAATTTTTTAGGATTGATTTCATAAGAAACATTGTGTGCCGCAATGATGACATCGTTTTTGTAATCTTCCGTTGTAAAAATAAAGAGATGATTGTATTGCTCTATCTCATATTTTATATTAAGTTCTTTTAGTTTTTCACCATTAGCCATTTCAAACACCATTTCATCAGTATTGCTACACCAAGTGCCAAAAAATCCCGATACAAAAAAGACTTCTTCAAATCGAATTTCGATGCTGTGATGATAGGTCAAGTCAATGTCACCCCCAATGGTTAAATTGGCACCATCATAATGGTATACCTGAAAATCATACCACCCTTGTTGACGAATCAAATTGTCAATTTTAAGGGCTGTTTCTTGGTTTTTCTGAGTCCAGTCCTTTATTTTTTGTGGCAAGAGTTCTTTGGCTCTCGCCACATAATCCGCCGAATGAAATTTGGGGTTGTTGATGATGTGTTCCAAACCAATGATTGTATTGTCTCTCAAACTTTCATTGATACGGTAAGCAAAATGAATGTCTGCTGAAAACTTTGGAGCTTGTGCTACTTTGGTCAGTACAAATTCCAAGGTAGGCTCATCGTATAAATTCCCGTCATCGTGTAATTGTTGAGTTTGTCCACCCAATACCGAAACCTCATACCAGCCATTTTCCAATGTGACTTGTGGGCGGTGTGTGGCGTGGATTACATGTTCTGGATCATAGTTCCAAAGATAAGGAACGGTAAATAGAGAGATAAAATTACTAGTAACCTCTAGTAGATAACCTTTTTGGTGGAACTGTAAATCATTGTTGGGTTTTTGCAACTCTAAATCTTCTCCATTTAGGTTAAAATAAATGGTATAAGGTGTATTCTCTATATGTGTAAGAGGAATCATTGCACCCTCAGCTACTACACGATCTCCCGAATCGTTTTGAGTGAAATCTTTTAGGAGGTCATCTCCCAAATTGTTTTTTTCCTTGAATGTTTGTAGGCTTTGGGGATCTGCCAAAATCAACCAGTCAAAGGTGTCATTAAGGCATTCGGTAAATTTGTGTATCATTGTCATTTTTGTTAAATTTAAATTTAGACAGATTTGTAGTCGTTTTTTAAATCTAAAAGCGTCGGATGAGCGGGTGGATGCACCCTTGTACGCAGCCTAAAATATGCGTTGGTTAACCAGACCATAATGCAGCCTCAGAACCAATGACCTTGCATTATAAAAGTTGAAAATAAAATATTTATGAATTTAGATTCAATCTCTTTCCCAGTTGTATCTAGAATTGTATCAAATGTTTCTTCTTCAGAATGCACACCTTGGTATCTGCCTTTGTCATCAAAAAGATTGTAAGCATAATGCAAAGAAAATTTAGTTGCTACTACTTCACTCATTTTTATTGATCTTTTCAATTCCACCAATTACTTTTTTCAATGTACCAGAAACTTTCCAATATTCCAACTGTTGCCAAATTTTTGACTCTTGAACCTGCGTTTTGTTTTTTGCCAATAACTCATAGTAAATATCCAATAGTTTTTTGGTATTGGTAATGGGCTTAGCGGACATATTGAGGATACAATGTTCAATTAAATTTTGTAGAGCCAAATTGTGCGTAGCCGAAACATTGAGCATACTGTTGGCAATAAGATCAGTCAAGCGTTTGAGGGGAGCATAATTGATGGTGGTCAATTTGCCTTGTATTTCTCCTACCAACCCACTCTGAATACGCTCTTCGTAAACACCCTTGACCCAGGCTTCGGCTGCTAACATCTGAACGGTTTGGGTACAATAAAACATTCCAGCAGCAATGGCAATGTGTGCCATTTTTTTGTACTCAGCTTTCTGTTCCAGTAGTGCTTCCATCAACTGCTCAACCCTAGCATGTTCCCCTGTCGAAGGTTTGTAACCCGAACCCGCCAACATTTCAAGCTGAATCGCCAAAAGCGGCTCGGGATTGTTGGGGAGCAATCCCAAAAAGCGTTTGACATCATTGTGATGAAAATAGGCACCATCTCCATAGCCCCAAAGATTTTCATACAAAAAGTAAGGGCGGTCTTTTTTGAACAAATGAAAAAAATAAGATAGCCCTAAACCTTTGGCAACATTTTTCTTTTTGGGTGGATTGATTTCTATTGCCAATGATTTGTATACTCGATCACCCAAAAAACTTTTTTCCAATTTTAAATACCAATTGAATTGCCCATCTAAAAAATGACGAGGCATTTTGTTTTGATACTCCAAATGATCCAATTCCGAATAGATTTTTTTAGGATTCTTACTCAAAGTTGCACTCATCCATAAAGCAGCAGCATTAATTTGTTTAGGAGGCAATGCTTCAGGCTGTAACATAAACTCCATTAATTGTAGGTATTCACCTGTCAATTTTTCCTTGGCAAGCTCCAATGCATTTTGAGTATGGTCTAGAGCGAGTCGAGATAGAGCAATTTGAAAGTCTATATCCAATGGTTTTGTCTCATAGACTTGATAAGCGTGTAAACGTTCGACAAAAACAATAGGATCAATCCAGAAACTATGATGTGTTGGAGTAGAGAGGAGAGGAAGATTGCCTTGGTTTTTTATTTTTTCCAATACTTGTATTCCTAGCTCCTTATGCGTTTTACAAAAAGTCGTCATAGAGGCATTGGTTGACCAATGTTTAAGCGATCTTAGTCTACGAACATTTCGATTAAATTTATTGTCCTCTTTTTGATTGAGCATATGAATTTTGACAATGGCATCGCAAGATTCTGGAAAATGTGCGACCAACAATTGACCAAAATCTATAAATATATTTGCGAGTAAATCTGTTAAATAGCCTGTCGTAGGACTCCAACGAGTCATTCTTATTTTGTAAGCTCTTTGAAAAGCAGGCATCAACTTTTCAATTTTGACCTTGTTTACATCAGGGGCAAAACGAACCATCCCGCCCAGCAACAAATCAAAATGATTGGCTTCATTTTGATTGAAAGCCTGACTAGCCAAAAAAACAAAATCATCGAAAGTTTCTAAGGCAGGAATGTAATTGTCCTCTCGAATGATGGCTTCTTTCTGGTAGTTTTCAATTTCATTGATAGACTCTTCGAGCGCAACTCTTTTCAGAAAATGACTCAACAAATTTTGAGTGTCGTATAATAAATTATCTTGGTAAATACCTATTTCTTGACAAAGGGTTTCGTCTTGTAAATCGCCATATTTTTTGATGAGTTTGGCAGCCCGCATTTGTATTTTGTCGTCAGTATGCATCAATGCTTGACAGGCGATTTGACAGATTTGTGGAGCAAGCGTTTTGTATTTTTTTGCAAGCTTATCCAATATCATCAAACTACTATTAACCACCGATTTGGTTTCTGAAGCAAGCAAATTAGGAATGTGTTCTAAAAATGCATTGGCATCAAAGGCGTCTTCTTTAGCCAGATTTTTGACAGCTTTTAAAACAATGTTGACAGCTTTGGAGTGAGGCGAATGAAAGACATTGAATAAGTCTTCTTGTAAATTTAACAATTCATCATTGCTAACTTCTAAGGCTTCAAACAATTTGACAAACCAGTTGATGAGATTTTGTTTGAAATTATGATTGGCAGTTCCAAGTGTCACCTTAATCAATCTCGTACGGTCTATATAGTGGTGCTTGGCTAGTTCTACAAAAATGGCAATCCAATCTTTTTGCCAAGACCAGTGAATAGGCGTTTCGTATTCAAACAAATACCAAATATGTTCTTTGAGCGTAATTTCTCTTTTGGTGAATTCTTTAAAATCAAATTTGATGCTATTGACAATGCCACCATAAAAAGGAGGACAGGAAATATTAAGGACTTGCTGTGCAATAAATTCACAATTGGGTTGAACATATCCTTGTTCTTCCAATTCACACATCCAGTCGTAATCAACTCCATTGCGAAAAAATCTATTGCGTTCAAAAATAAAATCACCAAACCATTCGGGGCATCCCCAAGCGAGTATGGGGATTAAATTTTCTTTGGAGATGAAATTATTGCTATTGTATTTGGCAAAGGTTTTAAGGTCAGTACAAACAAAATTGCATACATTCAAAATGTACTCTTGTGGTTCATTGGCATTTCTTTCCGCCCAAGTTGAATTGCCCTTCTTTACCCAAAACAACTCCATATACTCTTTATTGAGTTTTTTGAGCGTACTACGCAAAGATTTTCGTTCTTTAATGCTCAACTTTTGCAAAAAGGGAACAATTGCCTCTTTTTTACTAGCTTCAACAATTTGTATTAATTCATCTTTAATGTCCATATAGAATGGTATTCTTTTGTTCCTTTAATGCCAATCACTCATTAAATTCAATCAACCGAATCAACCAAATTAACTCAATTACCCAATTACCAATCACCCCAATCACCTCAATCAACTTAATTACCCAATCACCCAATCACCCCAATCACCCAATCACCCCAATCAACTCAATTCCGCACCAATTTCTTCACCGCCAAAATATGCTTACACACGCCCCGCTCTCCCTGATTTTTACTAAACCAAGTACAAGTACATCTTTGTCTGTCTCCCTCTATAACAACCGTATGATGTACACCCGTTCCTGCAACTTTTGCTTCAATACGCCTAGCGGTTTTATCTATAATTTCAACCTTGCCTTGTTCCAGTAATTTTTCAGCATTTTTCAAACGAGGATTTAAGCTCATAATCCGTTTCAACTTGAAGGGCAAACGGCGGTAGAAAAATTCATTGTCATCTAAATCATAGCCCAATAAGCCCATAGCCGATAACTGAGCCGATAAGTTTTGACTTTCTTGCAAACTCAAGTTTTCTTCAATGGCAAGTAGGCTAGGGTTGAAGGCTTGATTGGCATAGGCATAATGGTCAAAACTCTCAATCCATTTGATGGGGACATCTTCTACCAAAGCTTCTAAAGCAGCTCCCTCCCCCGAAAATCCCCGCCAACTCTCTCTAGACAAAGACAGCGAAAAACGCAAGTCTCCAAAGTACAATTGCCAAGTAGTAGATTGATTCTTGGGATGTGCAAAAACTTGTAGACGCTCTGCCAAAGGCAAAAGTGGTTCAAGCAATCGCAAACGATGTAGGCCGCCAATACAAATACCCGATCGTTGTTTTACTGGGGTAAAGACCCACTTATTGCCACGCTTAATAAGAAAATAATCAGCCTTGATTTTTCCCTTAGGGATGCTCCGAAACAATTGAATCGTTTGCATTTTGTTAAGTGTAAAAGCAGGTGTAGAATCTGCCAAGTACAATTGAACTGTTGTCAGTCCTTTGATCCATTTCGTAGGAAGGGGAACTTTTCGTTCAACCACTTTTTTTCCTTCATTGCTAATACTCACTTCCTTTTTCCCAACAGACAGAACCAAGGATTCTTGTTTCCGAACATTTCCCAAAGCGGCAATCATGGGTGGATTAAAATCGACATTGGTGGTGCCACTTTGTAGAAACTCTCCATCGTGCCCATCGGGTAGTACATCTACTCTTGCATAGACTCCCGCACAATGGGAAAAGCCTTCAAATCGAATCCGCTCATTGCCTGCCGTCACAATAGGGTCTTTCAACATAGCTATCTGAAAAGGCGACATATTAAAACTGGATTGTACTACATTGGAAAGTGTTATCAAGCAACGACTAATGAGATAAGGTTGTTTGAGATTACCCCAAAAAAAGCAAGGAGCGGCATCAGGTTTGCTTTCATTGTACTTAGATAAAAAAAGTGCATCACTGCCACCATCTACAGATTGAATCTGGGAAGAGCTTGTATATTGATAGGTAATCGTATCTGACATAAGGTCAAAAATACGGAATGTTTAAGTAATGTTGAAAAATAAAAAGGAATAAAGGCAGTCAGGAAATTATATACCTATTTGAGGAAAAACCACTTCTTTAACATAATCCAACATACGATTGCCAATATTCTTGATTTGGAACTTCCTTTTTTGCAATTCTGGCAAAACAATGGCTGCATTTTCTTTTCTCACTTGCTCTTCTTCATCAGAAAAATCTTCATCTTCATAAGTAAAGTCATACAAAAGAATGCACAAGGCTTCTAACAATGTATACTTTTTAAAATACAGGTAATTGTTATCATTTTTCAAACCGTGTAAAATCCATTCCAGATTTTCAAGTTCAGCAATGATGATTTCTTCGTCTTGTGCAAAAAAGTGCAAGTCTTTATTGATCCCCCATTCATCCATTATAGAAACATCATATACAATACTTGGATTGGAAATTCGGGCAGATTTTTTGGAACCACATTGGCTACAAGGAGTATGCCAACTTAATTGATTGTTCCTCAATTCTTCAAATGCTGCTTCTCTTTTACTCAGTTCAGCAGTATCCACATGGCCACAATTTTTACAGCTACGGGTTTGGGTAAAACCAGTTTTCTTTATGCTTGTTTTAGTAAGTACGTCGGCAGCTATCTGTTTGCTTGTCATATTCATATTAGGTATATACTCAAAAGCAGTTATTATCTTAGTTCCATCTAAAGACTCGTATAGTAATACGGAAGCTAATCACGCTAGGCTTCAATTATTTCAATTTGTTTTGGTTAAATCCAACAATACACCTCAAATATGTTAAAGTATGGCGCATTTTGTGATTTTGTTTGACAAATGTTTTAAGTGGTGTACAAAAATATTTTGCTTTGCTTAGGCAATAATACAACAAAAGAATAAAAAAATCAGAGCTTTGGCAACAAATTTTCTGTCTTGTAAATAGAATTTTTAGACCAGTGTTCAATTGTGTAAACAAAAGTTTAAGCAAAAATAAGTGGTTCTTTGACAGGAAGTGTGGTGAATGTGACAAGCAAAAAATGTAGGAGCCATCCCGATTTTGTCGGGACGCAGCGACTGAAGCCTTTGCCTTTGCTTGTAACTATTCACTTAATACACTGTAAATTAAATAAATTGATGTTTTTGGGCAATGAATTTTTGT
>JAHDIA010000472.1 GCA_020631035.1 Chitinophagales bacterium
TGACTGGGTTTTGGTAGAAGCATATGAAGGCACACCGAATGCATCAGGACCAACTCAAGGACTTAGCTTAATTGAGTCACAGACAGGACTGCTTTTAATTGATGGAAATATTATTTCAAGTAATGGTAGCTCAGGACTCAATTTTGAAAACCTCAATTATGGGCAAGATTACTATTTCATTGTTCGTCACCGAAATCACCTTGATGTCTTGACTGCTACTGCTTTAACAGCTGATAATGTAATTAATTATGATTTTACACTTTCAGAGTCCTCAGCTTTTGGCAACAATCAGTTAAAACTTATGTCGGATGGGAAATATGTATTACACGCAGGAGATTACAAGTCAGATGGAACCATTCAAGTCACTGATTTTGATGCTTGGACCGTTGGACCTGCAATTTTAAATACTTATTTGCCCACTGATGGTAATTTGGACGGGTCTGTTCAAGTTACCGATTTTGATACCTGGTTTGAAAATAAATCTAAGCTTGGAATATTTGAAGTAACTTACTAAGAAGCTGTATTAGGGATGAAAAAAGAATTTCACATATTAAACGGAGATGCACTTTTACAAGAATTTCCCAAAGAAATACTGGGAGAAAAAATAGTGATGAGAGAGTGTTTAATAGAAGGCGATCTTAGTGGCGAAAGTCTAGATGTTTTTTTTCGCAATAGAGCAAGATACATCCAGCAAACCTATCCAGCTTATTTAGAAGAAGATTATGTTGAAAAAACTGAATCAGAGTTGAAAAAGTTGCTAGGCATACCCAACAATTCCGAGATCAATCTATGGTTTGAAGATGACTTGTTCTGCCAAGCGAATCTTTGGTTTGTATTAAAAATACTAAAAGATCAAGAAAAGAACTATTCGATTCATTTATTAAGACCATTGGACAACAATCCTTATGGATTTGGTAGAATAGATAAAGCAGGACTGATCAATTTGTATCAAAACCGTAGAGGATTAAACAATTTAGATTTGCTAGCTAAGTTATGGGGCCATTATAAAAAGGGGAATGATGAAGAACTAATCAAATTGGCAGAGGATTTACAAACAATCTATCCTTTTATTCTAGAAGCGGTGAACGCCTATGTAGAAAGTAAGCCCAAAGCGAGCTATCTAGGAAGACCCAAAGAAACACTGAAGCAGCTTCTTCAAGAAGGATGGGGAAGCGATTTTGGGAAATTATTTGAGGAGTTTAGCAAACGTGAAAGTATTTATGGCTATGGAGACATGCAAGTAAAAAGAATGTTGTTAGAGCTAAATAAAAAATCAATAAATACTGTGTAACGAGACATATCTCCTTTCTATGGAAGTTTTAAAGCACTCCCAGAAACCTTACTATTTATTGGAGGACGAGACATTATGTACCCCGACGCTAAATTGGTCGCTTTCAAAATGCTTCAAAATGGAACCAAGCTACAAGTCGTGGAGGATACCCATATGATCCACATTTGGCCCCTATTCCCGCTAATGAAAGAAGCCCAAACCGCTAGAAATAAAATAGTTGAAGTCATCCAAAGTGTTGACCATTTCACACAATCAAGCATACCCTAATGAGCAACATCTACCAAGATTATTTCGAGACCCTAAAATACTATCTGCTAGAACTCAAAATAGAAGTTGAGAAAACCAAATCTTGTACAGAACAAGAGGTGAAATCCTTAGAGTATATTTATGGTCCCTTGCCTCTTGCATACAAAGAATATCTAAAGTCTATAGGGAAAAAAATGTTGTTCATCTTTATGGATGGAGAAAATATGTCTTATAAGGGAACTCCCAATTACCCCTGAAGAGCCTCCCAAAAATACACCTAAAGAACCTCCCCCAATAGTAAAGGAGCAAACAAGCAAGCCCCAAAAAGGATTTTTCGCTTGGCTAAAAAAGCTGTTAAAAGGAGAATGAAAAAAATAGGACTCCTCCCCTCCAATTTTTTATTTGAAAATCAAGAATTAGTCTCTATCTTTAAACTGACTCTTTTGTTAAAGTGTTATTCATTATATAATTTACAAAATATCAAATACAAACTCAAAACAAATGGCAAACCTAGAGTGGAAAACAGAAAAGGAATACGAAGAAATTACCTTTAAGACATTAAATGGCGTAGCAAGAATAGCTTTCAATAGACCCGAAGTCCGAAATGCATTTACACCGAAAACAGTAGATGAATTATGGGAAGCCTTGATCATTTGCCACGAAAGCCAAGAAATTGGTGTGGTATTGCTTACTGGCGAAGGACCCTCTCCCAAAGATGGAGTTTGGGCATTTTGCTCTGGAGGCGACCAACGTGTCCGTTCTACAACTGGTTACAAAGGAGAAAATGGCATCAATCGATTCAACATACTAGATGTTCAGCGTCAAATTCGTTTTATGAACAAGGTCGTTATTGCAGTAGTGCCTGGTTGGGCAGTGGGTGGAGGACACAGCCTACACGTTGTTTGCGATATGACCATTGCGAGTAAAGAACATGCCATTTTTAAACAAACAGATGCCGACGTGGCAAGCTTTGATGGTGGATTTGGCTCTGCCTATTTGGCGCGTCAAGTCGGACAAAAAAGAGCAAGAGAGATTTTCTTCTTAGGAGCCAACTATACTGCACAAGAAGCCTATGAAATGGGAATGGTCAACAAAGTAGTCCCACACGAAGAATTGGAGCAAGTAGCCTACGACTGGGCACAAGAAATTATGACCAAGAGTCCCACAGCAATCAAAATGCTGAAATTTGGCTTCAACCTAATAGACGACGGATTGGTCGGACAACAAGTATATGCTGGCGAAGCCACCCGCTTGGCTTATGGAACCGACGAAGCAGTAGAAGGCCGAAATGCATTCCTAGAAAAAAGAAAGAGAGACTTTTCCAAATTCCCTAAATTTCCTTAACAAATTAGGAAAAATTTCTCAGACTGATAGAATAATTCTCTCAAAAAACAATTGTTCTTCTTTCTGCGAATGCGGCTGAACCCCATAAAATAGCCGAGGCGTCGGACCGTCCTGATAGAAGCGGTTACCCCACAGTAGGGGCGATCCCTTGCGGTCGTCCAATACGAGGAGTAAAAGCGGATAGCAGGGGCACAAGTAGCGACGAAGCACCCAAATATTTGCTCCAATAAACAATATCAATATAGTAAATCGAGATTGTAATGCAATTTGGATAACAGCATTTCCCGCCAATCTACGTATACTACTTTCCCATTTTGATAGTAATTTGGATGATTTTTACACTTATTTTCTTTTAGGCTAAATGTATTTTTACACTCAGTATTCTGTAATTTAAGTAAATTTATATTTTGACGAGTAGATTTTTGTTCTATACAAAGAACGCACGGAGCCTAGTAGCCATAGCTACTACAGGTGAGTACGAGATGCAGTATAGGACAGAAAGATGCCGTCAAAATGTATAGAAATTTAGATTACAGAGTACTCAGTAAAGTGGAAAAAATAAGGTGAACCAAAATCTCAAGTCAAATGGTTCAATTTATTTAACTAAAACCCATAAAATGAAACATTTAGCCAAACTCACGCTCGTCCTAATGCCTTTGATATTGTTCAGTCATTACGCAATGAGCAAAACCTCCAATCAATTATCAAAAAAAGAAACAATTATGGAAGCCAAAACAATAATGGAAGTCACCACTTTCAACATCAATTCCGAGGTCAATCCAATGGGCTTTAAAAAAAGGGATTTACAAATAGAAAGTGATTTTACAAGCAAACAGCCTGGATTCATCAAACGACAAAGCGGCATTAATGAAAAAGGGGAGTATGTCGTCATTGTTTTTTGGGAAACCACCGCCAATGCCGATGCCTCAATGAACAAATTTATGGGCGACAAATCAGTAGCAGATTATGCTCAAATGATTGATGGTGGAAGTATGAAAATGGCGAGGTATGCAATGGACAAAGCCTTCAATGCCGACAAGAGTCAGTTTGTAGAAGTGATGTCTTTTGATTTAAAAGCAGGAACCGATTTAGCAAATTTCAACACACTGAACCAAAGAGTGGAGACCGATTTTACAGGAAAAAGAAAAGGCTTCTTACAACGCTTAACAGGAGTAAATGAAGAAGGCAAACAAGCCGTTGCCGTTTACTGGACGACGAAAGAAGCTTCAGACGCTTCCTTGAATGCCTTTATGGAACATCCGACCTCAAAAGAATTTATGCAAAAGATGGAAGAGTCGAGTATAGCTATGGGACGCTATAAATTTTTAAATGCACAACCGAGTAATAAAGAAAAAGTAGTTGCTCTTTTAAACAGCTTTAACACAGGCGACAAAACGCCAATTGCCTACATCAATCCACAAAAATACATCCAACACAACCTAAGCGTTGGAGATGGTTTAGCAGGTTTTGGCGAAGTAATGCAACACGCACCTCCGCAAGGTTTTAAAGCCAATGTTGTCCGAGCATTTGAGGATGGAGACTTTGTATTTACACATACAGAATACGATTTTTTTGGACCCAAAATCGGCTTTGACGTTTTCCGATTTGAAGACGGTTTGATAGTCGAACACTGGGACAATTTAATTGAAGTACAGCCAGCCAATCCAAGCGGTAGAACCCAAACGGATGGAAGCACTGACATCACAGATAAGGAAAAAACGGAAGCCAATAAAGCGACCATAAAAGCCTTCATCAACGATGTTTTACTCAATCACCAAAACGATAAAATTACCACTTACATCAATCCTACCAAATACCTACAACACAATCCTGCCGTTGCCGACGGTCTAGAAGGATTTGGGGCAGCAATGAAATATTTTGCCGAAAACGGCTTGGTTATGGAATACGATAAATTGCATATGGTCCTAGGAGAAGGAAATTTTGTTTTGACCGCAAGCGAGGGTAAATTTGGCAAAGGCGAGCACACCGCATTTTACGATTTGTTCCGATTGGAAAACGGTCAGATTGTAGAACATTGGGACATCATTGCTCCCATCCCGCCAAAGTCAGAATGGAAGAACGAAAATGGAAAGTTCTAATTCCAGACTCCAAAAAACTACAAACTTCAAAGGCTGTCCTATCCTAGGGTAGCCTTTTTTATATTTACACAGTCTTGCTCTTAAACAATGATGATATTTGGGACGGAACGCCACTATCTTCGTCCGAAAGTGTGTCCCAGCTTTCGCCCATACATGGTATGTGGCTCTATCTGGCGTAGATGGCATGCTTTGCCCTTTGT
>JAHDIA010000473.1 GCA_020631035.1 Chitinophagales bacterium
AAGATTTTGAAGGACAGGGACAGGTGTACAAAATTACTACGAAGTTTCAGCCAAGTTTTCAAAACGTTCTACGCATCAATGGGGCTGATATATTGATTTGTGAGACCAATGCTCAATGTCGAAAAATTGTAGCAGAACACATTTTTGTCAAAGCCCTACTGTTTGAAGGATGGATAGACCAAATTGATTTTAGGAATCGACAAAATTACTTGCATAAACATAGAAAAAAACGATTTGAATCTTATCGTTATATTTTTGAACCAAACCAAGAACAGAAATGGGGGGAATTGCTAGGAAGCAAACTGTCACAAATGTACCAATACCGTATGGCAAAGAATAATACTAAATCTCTCAAAAACAAAATTGATAAAGAACTAGATATATTGGTTCCTAAAGAACAAAAAAAGGAAGTAGAGAAAATCAGAAAGTTGGCGTTTCCATCCATACTGGAATTATTGCAAGTAGGTTCAGGGAAAACAGAGAGTAAAAGAGGTTATGATCAAGCAACGATTTTGTACAATGGATTTAAGCAGTTTCCAGAAATCACAGAACGTAAATTTCAATCCTTAACTTACCAACACAGAATGCAGGATGAAATTGCCCAAATTCCTAGAAAGTATTTTTACGAAGGCGGAAATCTTGAAACAGCTAATAAGGTATATGAGCGAGAGAATCCACTAGAAGAATATAAAAAAAATGAAGAGCCTGTTATTTGGGTATTCAACAATGATGAGAGTTTTAGAAAAAGGAAAAAAGGTAGAACACACAATCTTAATCCTCAAGAGGTTAAGGATATTAAACAGGAGTTAATTGACTTTTCACATTTTGTCAAAAAACCTTTGACGGATAAATCAAAAGAATATGAAGTAGCCGTATTGACATTTTACAGAGACCAAGAGAGAAGGCTACGGGATATGCTTCGTGACTTGACCAATCAAAGAAGAAAAAGCAAATTTTTTGGATTAGATAATATCAAAATTACATTGTGTACAGTAGATAAGTTTCAAGGCGACGAGGCTGATATGGTGCTTTTGTCTTTTGTTAAATGTACGCCAGGAGCTTTTTACAATAGCCCCAATAGACTCAATGTTGCTTTGACCAGAGCGCGTTTTAAATTGGTTTTGTTTGGCAATAAAAAATTAAAAACAAGGGCAGCTTCTGAAGCGATGAGTGCCTTGGTAAATGAATTTCAATCAAGATTAAAATCAAAAAAATGATATTAAGCAAAAAACTAAAAACCGAAGTCTTTCAGGTAAAGGCAGATTATAAAGTATTGAGAAAACATGCTCCTTTTATTGCCATTCTTCAATTGGGTTTAGAATATGAAGACCTAGATGCAGGCTTGTTAAAAAGAGAACTCTTGTCGGCATTAAGTATTCCCGCTTGTGAAAATATTCTAAAAAGATTGGTAGAAATGGGGCATTTGGAACCTGATGAGTACAATGAGTATGAGGAATACAATGAGTATGATGCGTATAATGGCGTTTATTATTTATCTGAACTAGGTAAAGTCGGAGCCAAACGAAAAGAGTTTTATGAAAATAGAACTGGAGTATTAGAAATAGAAGTTTTAAAAGAGGATAGTGTGTTTGTTCCAGAAAAAATTATTAGGATTGAGGAGAAAAGAGCAGACAGAATTGAAGAGGGGAAAGTAATAAATTTACCAGATAAGTTTTACAACTTGTGCAATTCCAAGCAAAGTATTCCTTTAAAGAACAATACTTTTATTCTTGATAAAATGGAACAAAAATATTATCCTCTAAAAAACAAAAAACAAAAAAATAGCGAATCCAAACTCCAAATAAAGATTGAAAACAATACAATGAGTATTTCCATTGGACAATACCAAAAAGAATTGGAGGAGCATTCAGAAAAGGAAGCAAAACAAGTCATTTTGAAAAACCATTTCAAAACAGCTTACAGTGAAAAATACAACAGCATAAAAGTACCCTTTGATCCGAACAAACTGGATTTGCAGAGAAAATGTCAAATTGAACGACCTATTTTTAGAGATACTCGATTTGACCCAATCAGCATACCAAATGTACAATGTATTCCTGAAAGCAAAACAGACGCTTATGATTGGCACAGAGCATTGGTCAAAACAAGTGTTGAAGCATATTGTTTTTCTGATGCAGCATTTCAAGAACTTGCCAACAAAGTGGCAGAAAGATTTATAGCTCATTCAGCTATACTCAAAGATTCTTTGAATAGACAAACAATGATTGCTAGTTTAAACCAAAGAAAAGATTTTTACCAAAGAGCCAAATTAGAAACCATTGATTATTTAAACTATTAAAAACCATATAAATGCCAGAAATAACTTTTAGCAAAACCATTGCAAACGAAAAAATACTACAAAATATTTTTGTAGGAACAGGGAATGAATGGAAAAGCACCGAACAAGAATCGCTGAGTATTTGGGAGAGTGGGCAAGAAAAAATATTGTTCAATACAATGCGAAACGCCATTCAAACAGCTAAGAGAATGATTTGTTTACAATCTTATTTATTACAAGATACTGCGATCATAGACGATTTAGTCGAAGCCGTTGATAAGAGAAATGTTCGAGTCTTTGTGATGGACGCAGCAGAAACTCGACTTGGTAAATTAATTGAGGAAGAAAACGATTTTATAGCAAAAGACTATGCTCAAATGCTCAATAAAAAATTTCAATTTCGTTTTGTACATCGACAAGCAGAAAATTTACATGCTAAGTTCTTACTCATAGATCCCCAAAGCAATCCACAAGGGTTTTTGTTTACAGGCAATTTTACTAAAAAACCTTTTTTTGAAAATCCAGAATTGGCAGTAAAATTAAACCCAGAACAAATACAAGAGTTTTTTCAATTGTTTGTCTATCATTTTTGGGAATATTGTACAGATGAGCAAACAGCAAAAACCAGCTTTAATAAAGTGAAAGGAGTAGGAGCGTTTGCTACTCCTACATTAAAATACAGTTTGGTCACTTCGCCTAATCCCGATTTATCCAATATGCAAAAAAACTTGCTAAAAGCAGTGCAATCTGCCCAAAGCTCTATCAGTTTTTCAACTTTTGGTTTTGATGTAAACAATGCAGTATCCCAAGCTGTTTTGGAAAAACAAAAAGCTGGTGTTAGTATTTGTATATTTAGCCGTACTCGAAAAAAAGCAATTGAAAACAATTTGCAAATTTTACTAGACAATGGAGCAGAAATGTATTGCCACCCACTCATACATGGCAAGTCTCTTTTAGTAGACAACAAAGAAGGATTTATCTTTACTGCCAATTTTGAAAAACATGGATTAGAAACAGGCTTTGAAGTAGGCATTCAATTGAATCTACAGCAAACACAAGACCTCATTTATATATACAACATTTGGGAAAAAAGCTTCCCTTTACAGTACAAAGCAGAATGTTCTATTCAGAAGGTAGATGCCTATTATGAAAAATTTGAGAAAAACGATGTCAAACCCATTAAGGTCTACATAGAAGAGATAGAAACAAAATCTAATGAACGTTCAATCAAAAAAGTATTGGATTTGTCTAATTTTCTCAATCACTTTCAAGCACCAAAAGATTTTGCATCGAAAAATATAAAACTAGAGAAAATTGTTAAACTAGAACTAATGCCATCCTCAATAGCGGGCTTAGAACAATTGTCAGAGAATATCTTTAAATTTAACTACCAAAAAACGGTTAAGAAAAATAAAAAGGAAAATACTAAAGAAATAGAAGCCATATTGTTAGATTTACCAAGTAATGAAGTGAATGAAATAAAGATGGGTGAATTGTTAAAGGTTTTAAACAGACCAGAACTACAAAAGTTAGAAATATATACCAAGCAATGAGATGAGCAAGAAAAAACAAATATACCTTAGTTGGCACTCTTTTAATGGGGGCTTTAAAGTAACCGCCAATGCCATTGAATTGCTAGAAAAAGAAAAGGTGGAGATAACTAAAATTATATATTTACATGACAAAAACCTCAGTAAGCAAACACTAGCAGAAAAAGATGCGTTTTTAAATCATTTTGAAGCTGCTAATTTGAAACGGAAATTTAAGGAAGAAAAATATTTAGAAGTTAAACGGAGTATTCAAACTTGTGCGGATATAGGAGAACGCTTACAAAGGAAAGTTCCAATTGGGTTTGCAAACAAAAGAATCAAGATAAAGGGTGTTACCAACTATCAATCAATTTATGATCAGCTCATTGTTTTTTTTAAAGAGAAGTTTGGTAAAAGAGAAGATATTTATTTATATATTAATGTTTCACCTGGAACGCCACAAATGCATGTGGTGTGGTTGATGCTCAATGCCACAGGCTTCCTACCAAATAATACCCAATTATGGTCTACACAATACGTAAAAGATAAAGATAAAACGATACTTACACCAATTAAATTTAAACCGCATACCTATTTGGCTGAGGTCTTTAAATCTGCCTACCAACGTAATAAGATACAGCTCAACCCCAACGAAACCCAGTCTGAAAAAAGAAAAGAAGCAGAAAATAAAATTAAATTGTTTTCTAGTATTCCAAATGTACCCTTGCTGTTACTAGGCGAGCGAGGGACGGGTAAATCTACCTATGTCGAAAACTTGATTCAACAAACCGACCAAGTTTATGCACAATTGGTTTGTGGAATGTTTTCAGAAGAATTGATGCGTTCCGAATTGTTTGGACACAAAAAAGGAAGTTTTACAGGAGCAAATACAGATACAGAAGGCATACTTGACCAATTCAAAGAGGGAGGTGTTTTGTTCTTAGACGAAATTCACGATTTGCCTAAAGTTTTGCAAAGACAATTGATGCAATTTTTTCAAACAGGTAAATATTATCCAGTAGGTGCTACCGAACCTAAAGAAGCAAAATTCAAACTCGTTACAGCTAGCAATCTTTCTTTTCAAGAATTGCAAAACAAAGTATTAGACAAGGACTTTTTAGATAGAATTGCCCATTTTATTGTAGAAATCCCTCCTTTGAGGGAATGTCGAGCAGATTTAAAAAATTATTGGGAAAAAGCTTGGGGCGAAATGGCTGCTTTTGACAAAGCGCCGCCTATGTTTTGGAATACGACGCTCGAAAAATATCTGAATCAACAACAATTGTATGGTAATTTTAGAGATTTGCAAAAGTTGATTTCCTACATTATGGCTTTTTTAATTGCCAAGCAAAATAAAGAGAAAGCT
>JAHDIA010000474.1 GCA_020631035.1 Chitinophagales bacterium
ACAAGCCTTTCCACAATTGGAACGCAAGGTCTTTAAAGCCAATCAAAAAGAATTGAAAGAATACAGCATTTCCAAATTCAGTAATACCAAGATCGCCGACTACCTATTCCGTAAAACGATGGGAGAACGAGCTTGGAAAATAGGCAAACTCTCAGGCGACAGAATGGTCAACAATTACAAGAAAGTCTTCGAGCACGCCAACATTCAAGCAATGATTGATTTGGACGAAATGTATATAAATCTAGGAGATTACAGCGAATACATCATCCTTGGAGATGTTTACTTTAAAAAGATGAATAGCAAAAATACAATTTTAAAAATAAAGAATGTGCCGCCCATTGTTTATTCCGAAATCTTATCCGATTTTGACATATTAATACAAGAAAAAAAATTGAATGATTGATAGAATTAGGACGGAACGGGAAAACTTCGGACGATGGCGACTCCCCGCTTTCCATTTCTATGGCGGCAGCACAGACAAGGCATGCCTTGTCTCTACCAAACCGCCATATCCATTTCAATCGGGCGTATTTGGCATGCTTTGTCCTTCGTCGCTTCCTACAATGCCTGGCATCTCAAAAATGCCTCGCATTTTCCAGACAAAAAGCGTAGGACGAGCGGATGGATGAACGCTTGTACAAGGGACAAAATATGCGTTGGCTAACCAGCACACACATAGCCTCGAAGTCAATGACGTTGCAAAAAAAAAATTGAAAACTTAATCGAACCGCCGAAGCGGATTCAAGATTGTAATAGGAAGTGCTGAGTAATCTTGAATCTTAAATTTTAAATCTTGAATCAATTACAATGAAAAAATTCTACGAAAACCCTACAGATGAGTCATACAATAGAAGATATTGCTTTGTCGAATTAGACGAGGTAAATTTTACATTTTCTACACAATCTGGGCATTACTACAATCCAGGCAATACCTATGGTGAGCGAACAAGCAAAAAGGAATACAAAAAACTGGAAACGGCTCAACGCAATTTTGACAAAAAATGTGCGGAGCTAGAAAGCAAAGGATATGTTTTGTCTGATTCGACTTATCCCGTCGAATGTAAAAAAATCATAGAAACAGCGAAAAAGGAAAATGCAACAGAAATAGAATTGTCCATTTTCCACGAAAATGGGATAAAAGAATTGGTCAAACTGACACAGCTCAAGCGAGCAAAAATATATTTCCAATGTCATCCAATGGAGGTACCTGAATCCATTACTGAACTCAAAAATTTGGAACACCTAGAATTAAGGGGCAATTTTACAGGATTGCCTGACAATATGGGCGAGCTGACCCAACTCACCTCCTTGGACATTGATTCATTTTGTGATGGTAAAAAATTCAAATTGTCTGAAAGCATAACGCTTTGCAAAAATTTATTAACGCTTACATTTGGCGGTGGCGACTTGCAAAGTCTCCCACTCAATATTGGAAAACTAACAAAACTTGAAGAATTGGAATTTGAATCTACCTTGGTTTCTCAAATTCCAGACAGCATTGGCAATTGTAAAAATTTAAAAATCATACAAGCAGGGGAAAACGAAAAATTGACCAGCTTCCCCTCCTCTTTTGGGCAACTAAAAAATTTAGAAGAGCTACATTTAAGTTGCTGCAATTTCAAGCAGTTTCCCGTCGAAATTTGTTCTCTAAAAAACTTGCGACGCTTGGATTTATCTGAAAACAAAGTGGCGAGCATTCCCAAAGAAATTGGCAATCTAAAAAAGCTAGAAGAACTCGAACTCAACCACTGGTTTCCCGATAAAGGACGCATCAGTAGTCTACCCGAAAGTTTCTTTGAATTGAGCAATTTAAAGGAGCTCAATTTAGAAGGCAATCGCTTAAAAAAACTTCCAGAAGGATTTAAAAAATTGAGCAAACTCAACGAGCTCAAATTGTCCCACAATGCTTTCCCCGAAGAATACCTAGCCAAAGACACCATTGATGCAGGTAAAATTGCCATTTTCAAACACCTTGGATGGCTCGCACAAAAAAATCAAATCGCCATCAATAGCCTTAGTGAAACAGAACAAGCATCTCTACTCAAACGCTACAGTGATCCCTTGAGCAAATTCCTAAAGAAAAGCCGTTCACTCGAAAAATCTGCAAAAGTTGAAGCCAAAGAAATACACAATTTCTTGACCTTTAAAACGGATGACATTCCAATACTAAGTGCCATAGATTACTACAGCAGTGATGCATTCTTTACACTCCACGAAATATTTGCGCCCTTCGATCAATGGACTGAAATGGAAAACCGTTTGATGTTGGTCTTAACCCATAGCCTCTGGCAAGTATCACCAGATTCTCCTATGGACACCGCTTCAAGTCACTACCTAAGAAATTACTCCACTTGCTTTTATGCTTGGTACAAAAAACAAGTTGAACAAGGAAGAGAACCCGAATATGCAGACATTCTTGCCCTACTCAAAAAATATGGGAAAGAGGAAAATGCATTCTTCGTCTCTCTAGCAGGTCTATACAAGGTATTGATGATTGATGGCAAGCCTAGCAAATTTGGACAAGAAGTCATCAAACAATTCAATGCCGAACCACAAAAAGTACTCGACGAAGCAAAGAAGGATGTTTTGGTTTTAAAACACCTTGCCAGCCTTTTGATGAAGCACTCTTTTGAAAGTTTTGAACCTTATGCAGAAGCAGCACTCTTTGAGAGGGAAAAGTTTGCCAATCGAGTCTCCAAAAACCAATACTTTTACATAGACACCTACAGCATTTGCGAATTGGCTATGCTCAATCCAGAAAAATACGAAACACTCCTACTTGATATTGCCAAATATGTAAGAGAAGATTTGTGCAAAGCACAAGTAGCGGTTGACCTCCACTACCACTATGGTGACAAACACAAAGATTTAATTGCCAAACTTGTCAGTCAAAGCATTCCCGTCCTTGACAATCTTTACGAATGGAACAACAATGTTTTATACCTACGTCCCAATACCGAAAAAGCCCAACCTACCGATTATTTAAATTGGGTAATGGAACATTATTCGACCGAAGCCAAAGGCAGTATTTTACAAAGAATGGAGCAAATATACATTGGTCAACAACTGCCTTATATACAAACTGTTTTCAAAGCATATCCCGAACACGCCACCAAGGTATTTGCCAATCGAATAATCCAAAGTGAAAACCCTCAAGAGGTCTTCAAACTTTTAAAGGATTATGATTACAGTGCGTATCACCAAAATGTATGGCTACTGTTGACAGGGAGCAATAGAGACAAACGACAACTAGCCGCCCAAGAACTCAATCGACTCTATCCACCCAAAGAGATGATTGCCAAAGCCCAAGAATTGCTAAAAGAAAAGAAAGCAGACAAAAGAGCGGGCGGTGTCCAATTGCTCATCAGCTTAAACAATAAAGAATCTGAGCAAATTCTACAAGAAAGACTAAAGCTAGAACTCGATAGTACCATTCGAGAAAATTTGTTGACTTTCCTTCAAAACAAAGGATTAAAATTTGACAAAAACGATGCCTTGGCACACATTGAAGTCCTCAAAGAAAAAGGCAAGCTTTCTGCTCCAATTAGCAAATGGTTGGACGATTCCCAACTACCCGATTTGTATTGGAAAGATGGTGAAAAAGTAGACTTAGCTGTTGTTCGCTCTTTGTTTTTTAATCAAAAAGCCAAAAAAGTAGATTGGTACAAACCCGCCTTGGAAACACTCCCCATACTCGAAAACATCGACAAGAGTAAGAGTGGCGATTTTGCCCACGCACTACTCAAACTGGTTCTCAACAACGGAAGCATCAAAGCCCCCAACAAAGCATTTTTGGCCTCCATTGCTTATTTGGGAGACGAACGGGTCATACAGCCCTTCAAAAAATACTGTATAGACAACAAAAGTCCCCTACCTGCCAATTTGTTTGCCAATATGGAAGGCGAAAAAGTAGCGCGTGCCTTGGATGCCATCATCATAAACTATCAAAGCAGTTATCCCAACATTCAAGCAGCCGCTACCAATTCCTTTGAAATTGTGGCACAAAAAATGGGCATCAGTTCACTCGAACTTTTAGACAAAATGATTCCCGATTTTGGCTTTGAGCATATGTTTAAAGAATTGGAGATTGAGGGAGAAACTTGGCGTGCCTTTGTCAACTCCAATTTAAAATTGAGTTTCTTAAACGAAGATGGCGCAAGCAAGAAAACACTCCCTAGTAAAACACCTAAAGAAATCAAAGAAAGCATCAAACAAATCAATAAAGATTTGCGCAGTGTTTCCAAACAACAAAAAGCCCGAATCGAATTAAACTTTGCCAATAATCGAAGATGGACAAGCGAAGACTGGCAGGCACATTTCTTACAAAAACCCATTCCTTTTGCCCTAGCACAAAGCTTGATTTGGGGAATTTACGAAAAAGGAAAACTAACAAACACCTTTGCCATAAATGAAGACCAAACTTTGGAGAATGCCGACTTTGACGAAATCGAATTGCCTACAAAATCAAGCATTGGTATGATTCATCCCATCGAATTGGATGAGGCGCAAATCCAAGCTTGGCAAGACTACCTCAAGGACAACAAAATTGAACAAGCGTTTGAACAAATTGACCGTGTGGTGTACACTCCTTCCAAGCAAGAACAGAAGCAAACGATACTGCATAATTTTGAGGACAAAAGTATTCATTCTACTGTCTTTAAATCTTTTATGGAAAAACGGGCGTGGCGTCGGGGCTCCGTTCAAGACGGTGGCTGGGTAGACACTTACCGCAAAGCATTTCCCAATGAGGGCATAGAGGTCTTTATCCGACTCAATGAAATGTCTGTTCAAATATGGGATTATGACGAAAAAGCCATTTTACAAGAATTGTTTTTCACCAAATTGGGCAGCATCGAAACGGGCAGTTATGTCTACGATAGCTACAAGGACGAAAACGACCCACGCCTCATCAAAATCAAGGATGTTCCCACTTTGATTTATTCAGAAACGATGTATGATTTGAATGCTTTATTGAAAAAATAATAAATCCAAATGAAACGATTTGCCAAGAACCTGTCTGAAAACCTATTGTTAAGTTGAGACAGAAGTATTTTGAGCTAGGGCAAGGCGCAAAAAACGGAGTTTAGCCATAGCTAAATGAGTATTTTTGCAACGCAGTACTAGCTTAAAAGACGAAGTCGCAGACCAGCAAGAGGGTTTTCAGACAGG
>JAHDIA010000475.1 GCA_020631035.1 Chitinophagales bacterium
ACCAGTGACCTCTGCCCTGTCAAGGCAGCGCTCTAAACCAACTGAGCTAATGACGCTTTTTGTGTTTAGTATTGAACTAGAGGACAAAAGTAATAAATTAGTGCTAAATTTGACAAGCGTTTAGGATAATTTTATGAACAAAGAGCCCAAGATATTTTCTTCTTCATTTATTCAGGATGTTTTTACCTTGTTGTTGGGCAACAGTGGGGCACAAGCAATTGCCTTTTTGTCCATTCCCATCTTGACACATTTGTATACGCCCACCCACTTTGGGATTTTGGGTACCTATACCGCCATTGTTTTGTTTTTTACCATTATCAGTTGTGGAGGCTATGAACAAGCCATTATGCTAGGCAAAAATGATGAGGAAGCATTGGACCTACTCCGTTTGAGCAATTTGTTGACATTGGGTGTGGTGGGGTTGTTGTCTTTGATACTCTTATGCAATTTGTCTTGGATTCACCATTATCTGGAGGTGGCAGAAATTACTTTTTTTGCTTGCTTGATTCCTCTAAGCATTTGGGCGGAGGGTTGGTCATTGGCACTCAAGGTTTGGCTCAATCGTTTGGCAAAATACAAGAGCATTGCCACCGCTCGTTTTTTACAAGCCAGTACAACGGCCATCGTTTCCATCATCTTAGGATGGCAGGGATACTTGACCGAAGGACTCATTATGGGCTTGGTAGCAGGTCAATGGATTAAAATGTTGTGGATGTTGTTGGCGGCCAAATGGTGGCGACATACTGTATGGTCCTCTTTCGATGCTTTGAAAAAAGTCGCTCAATCTTACAAAGATTTTTTTCGTTTTGGCATCATCGGGACAGGCTTAAATACCATGTCCCACCAATTGCCTTTTTTGATTTTGCCTTTTTACTTCGACAAATCGGTTCTAGGATTCTACAATCTGGCAATGAAAGTTTTGGCACTGCCACAAGCCCTTTTGGGAATGAGCATAGGCGATGTCTTTTTTAAAAGAGCAACCCAAGCTTACCAAGAAAGCAAGATGGCATTGAGCCAATTGACTTGGTCTACTTTTAAATATTTGGTGGGCTTGTCTTTGGCATTTGGCTTGGTCGTATTTTTATTGGCTCCTTATGTATTTGTCTATGTTTTTGGAGAAGCGTGGGACACCGCTGCTAAGTATGCCCAAATCTTGACTCCTATGGCAATGGTGTCTTTTGTAGTGGCTCCCTTGTCTTACCTCATTGATGTACGCCAAAAACTCAAGGCTCAGTTGTGGTACAATTTGTTGTTGTTTGTCAGTCGTTTTCTCGTTTTATACATTGGTGGAATGTACCTACTAGCAGAACCGACCATGTTGGCTTTTGTCATTATCAGTGTGTTGGCTTCGATTTTTTACTTGGTGTATTTGTTGCGTCTGGGTAGGGGAGACTAAAAAAAATAAAATTGAAAATTGATTGGGACGGAACGTTTGAGGCTTCGTTTGCATCGGGTCTCCCCGCTATCCGTTTCTAGTCCCGATTTGCTGCGCATCGGGAGCTATCCACTACTATCGGGCGTAGGCTAGTTTGTTTAATTCTTCGTAGTTTCTTTATTATTTTAAATTTAAAAAAACGTTCTCTGCGAATGCAAGTGAATAAAATAAACTAGCCGCAACGTCGGACCGTTCCGATAGCAGCGGATACCCCACAGTCCCGATTTTATCGGGAACAGGTTTAGCCACCTTTGTGCTTAAACTTTCGTTTTGGGTTTTTGCTCAATGAACCTATCGAACTGAAGCAAGGAGTAGCAGCGAATGGCGGGAAGATAAGTAGCGACGAAGCTCTCCCGATAAAATCGGGACTCCTAAAAATTATCATACCAAGCCTGCTCTTTAGGTTCTTGTCCCATCACCACCACTTCCCCAATTTGAGGCGTACAATAAGTTAAATTTAATTCCTTGGCTTTGGTGGTAAATCGCTCAATCGGATCTTTCCATGTATGAAGGGCGAGGGCAAAACCACCCCAATGAACAGGAATGGCTATGCTAGCATTTGCATCTGTAGCGGATTGTGCGCTCTCTTCTGGGAACATATGGGTTTGAGGCCAGAGTTTGTTGTATTGCCCACACTCGACAAATGCCCAGTCAAATTTGCCAAAGCGTTGACCAACTTCTTTAAAATGGGTATCATAGCCTCCATCTCCCGTCCAGTAAATTTGATGGTGTGGCGATTGAAAAACCCAACCACCCCACAAAGTTTTAAAACGGTCAGTCAAACCACGTCCCGAAAAATGACGTGAAGGGGTAAAAGTGATGTCAATGCCATTAAAGTTGGTTTGGTCCCACCAATCAAATTCAGTGATTTGTTCCTTGGGAATGCCCCAGCGTTCTAGGTGACGTCCTGTTCCAAGAGAAACGAAATATTTGTTTACTTTGTCTTTTAATTTTCGGATACTCGCCAAGTCTAAATGATCGTAATGATCGTGGGTCAACAATATGGCATCTATGGGTGGCAATTGATCGATGACATCCAAACTATTGGGGCTAAATCTTTTATTGGCAATGGGCGCAATGGGTGTTGTGTTTGGACCCAACATAGGATCAATCAATAAATTTTGTCCGTGTATTTGTAGGAGCAGAACAGAGTGCCCATACCAAACGAATTTGGGAGGACTGTTGGGTGTGGTTTTGTTGGCTTCAAAAGTTTGGACGTCAAGGGGGAGTATGGGAATGGGTTTGCTAGGTCTACGTATTTCCGTATTGGTCAATTGTGCTTTGATGAGACCTGGCATTTTGGAAGGGGGAATGTCTATTGCTGTATAAGACAAGTTTTTAAAGGTTTTTCCTTTCCAATTGGGAGACAATCTATACAATTTACCTCGTTCAGAGGTAATATTTCCACCAAACTGAGGATTGAGTTTTAGGTAAAGTATCCCTACAATGAGTGCTGATAAAGCCAATGCAAGCCAAGTGGTCAAAACTGTATATACCATACTACAAAAATAAATATTTTACGTTACACTTTCTTGATGTCCTCATTTTCCAGAACCGTTTTATTGGCTCCCATCAATCCTGCTTTAAACATTGCCTTTCCTAAAACCTCAGAAGTGATGGCGCCTTGAGGATAAATTCGTTTGAGTATAGGATAAAGCGATCTTGAGACACGATAATTAATCTTGAATCTTTCAATCTTCAATCAAACCCAAATGAATCAAGGCATCTCCCACATTGACAACAGGATTGTTGTTTATGCCAACAATGAAGCCATCAGTAGGACTAGTGATTTTCATTTCGTAATCCCCAAAAGGACCTGTGATGTTGCCGAGTAAATCTCCTTTTTTGACCTTAGATCCATTGTACAAAAATGGGCGGAAAAGCCCAGCTCCCGTTGCCCGTAGCCATTTCATTTTGTTGATGAAAACGGTCGGTTCTTCATTGTTTTCTGTTTCTGGTTGAGGACCCATTCCCATTTTCCACAGAAAACGTTTGTAACCATCTAGGGCGGTTTTTATAGCAAATTCGTCAAAGCGTAAGGATTCCCCCCCTTCGTATACCAAAATGTTTTTGCCTTTTTTGTAAGCGGCGTGTCTAAGTGATTTGGAGATGTGTTTGGAATGAATGGTAAAGGGCGCATTAAAGGCAGTAGCGAGTTCTCTATTTCTAGGATCGCTTAGTTCACAGCGAATTTGAGGGTAATTGCTACGACTGTCTCCACCTGTATGAAAATCAATGCCAAAATCAATGTGTGGAATGATTTGCTTCATCAGATGGTAGGCCATTCGACTTGCTAGTGAACCAGACTTAGTGCCAGGAAAAGAGCGGTTGACATCTTTACCATCGGGGACTTCCCGAGAATAATTGATAAAGCCAAAAATATTGAGGACGGGCATCGTAATGATGGTGCCGCTTTCAGGAATGTGGAGGTTTTGTTCCACAATGCGTCGGACAATTTCGATGCCATTGAGTTCGTCTCCATGCAAACCTCCAAGAAGGAGTAAAACGGGACCTTCTTTTTTGGCTCGGTTGATGATTACTGGTATATTGATAGGCGTTCGAGAAGGAAGTTCGCCAATGTGAAGATAGACTTCTGTTTCTCTCCCTGCTTTGATGCTTTTTTTGTTAATGATTAATTTTTCCTGTTTTGCTATTCCAGACATGTTTTTTGGTCTTAGTTTGTGCATTCTTTTCTATGTATTCAATAATCTTGCCAGCAATGTCTATTTTGGTTGCGCCTTCGATGCCCTCTAATCCAGGAGAAGAATTGACTTCAAGTATGAGTGGACCTCTTGCTGAGGGGAGGATGTCTACTCCTGCTATACTCAATCCAATGGTTTTGGCAGCAAGTATGGCTGCTGCTTCTGTTTCTTTGTCTAAGTGAACAACTTCACAAGTACCACCTCTATGAAAGTTGGAACGGAATTCGCCTTCCTTAGCGGTTCGTTTCATAGCGGCAACTACTTGGTCGCCTACTACAAAAGCACGAATGTCGGTTCCATTGGCTTCGGCGATAAATTCTTGAACAATGACGCGGGTTTTTAGGCCATAAAAGGCTTCTATGACCGATACTGCGGCAGATCTTTTCTCGGCTAAGATAACACCTAATCCTTGAGTTCCCTCTAATAATTTGATGATTAATGGAATGCCTCCTGCCAAATCGACGACATCTTCGGCATTTTTAGAAAAATTGGTAAAGACAGTTCTGGGGAGTCCTAGTCCTGCTTTGGACAATTGTTGGAGTGAGCGGAGTTTGTCTCTGGAACGAAAAAGAGCCGAAGAGGTCACCACTGTAAAAATATTCATCATTTCAAATTGTCGAATAACAGCAGCACCATAGTAAGTGACAGAGGAACCGATACGTGGAATGATAGCATCGTATTTGTGCATCAGATAGCCATTGTACATTATGTTGGGTTTCCCCTGTTCCATAATCAAATCGCACTGCATATGGTCAATTACTCGAACATAATGCCCTCGTTCGAGTGCGGCTTGTTTGAGGCGGGAGGTAGAGTACAGACTACTTTTGCGGGATAAAATGGCAATTTTCATTTGAGCAGTGTTAAGGAATTTGAGAATGAAAATAATATAAGGAATGGTTAAATAATAAGTTCCTTGTTTTTGGCAATGAGATTTTTAGAGATACAAGCGGTCCGCCGATGCGGAAAAAAACGGAGTCCTAGCAGCGCTAAGGCGAGTATTTTTGACCGGTCCGCCGGTGCGGTAGTA
>JAHDIA010000476.1 GCA_020631035.1 Chitinophagales bacterium
TAGAAAATACTTTTAACATAAATAAAATAAACTCATGAAAAAACTGACACAAATTGCCTTCTTGTTGGCGGCATTCGTATGGATGGCTGTTGGGGTTAATGCTCAAACAGCTGATGTTGTAGGAAAATGGAAAACCATTGATGATGATGGGGTAACTGAAAAGTCAATTGTAGAGATTTTTGAGAAAAATGGGGAAGTATATGGAAAAGTATTGAGTTTGCTTAATCCAACTGAACCGAATCCTAGATGTAGTGAATGTAAAGATGATCGCAAAGACCAATTGATTGAGGGCATGGAGGTGATTAGAGGTATGTCTCCTAAGGGCGATGACAAAACATTGGCAAATGGTACCATTGTTGATCCCGAAAATGGCAAGGTTTACAAATGTACTATGTGGAGAGAAGGAGATGAGTTGAAGGTACGTGGTTGGGTTGGATTTTTGTATAGAACCCAGACTTGGAAATTGGCAAAGTAAGTGGATTGGAGATTTAAGAATCAAAATTGAAAACTGAAGATTTAAGATTACCCTAATTGTAAACCCCCAGCGGCTAAAGCCGCTGGGGGTTCTTTATTCCCCTCCTCTCTATTAATTCATTATTTGAATTTTTTGGGTGATTGAGTGGTACTTGCTTTGTAGTTCTAGGAAGTATATTCCATTTGCAAAACTGGAAACATCTAGTTTGAGTTGGTCGCTTACTATCTGTTGTTGATGAATCAATAGTTTTCCTTGACTATCTCTTAATTTAAGAGTGTATTCTTCTTTGTCAGACATTCTAATTTGTAAAACATTGCTTGTAGGATTGGGATAAATCAATATTTCTTTTTCAGTGATGCCTTCATTCTCTATACCAATAAATATTTCTGATTCAACTGTAGCTGTTCCGACCTCTACTTTGTTGCCTTCAATTCCTAGAGATGTAATATTGGTAAAGCCAAGTGAGAATGGTAAAACAGCTCCTTCGTTTTTGCCAATGATGTCGTCTATCATTACGAGACTCATAGTTGCAATTTGTCCGTAGCCATTTGTATTGAGCATATCTGTTTTAGAGACTCCTAGCTCTACAACTCCTGACTCAAAAAAGACTTTGTCCAATCCTATGACTTCTTGATCTTCTATCCCTAAAAAGTCGCTACTAAAATCAAAAGTAATACTCCCCTCCTCTACCAATGTAGGATCAAATTCGATGCTAAAGGCGATTCCATAAAAATCTTCTACGGGGTCTGTTTCACTGCCTAAAATAATGGGAATCTCTAGGGGTTCTCCTGTCCAGATGGTATCGGGTAGAATGGCTGAGAGTGGTACACCTGTGCTTTCCTTTTTTCCTACTGTATGGGTTAAGCCATAGTTTTGAGAGATGGCAAATTTATCGGAAAAATATACGCTTCCGTCTCCATCACAATCGGCAAACTTGGTGTTAATGCCATCGTTTTGCCAGTCATCCCAATCAAAAACATCTTGACCTATCCAATCAGTACTTGCATTGTAGCGCGCCCCTCCCTCTGTTCCAATCTTCATTCCTAAGTAGATGAGGTCTTCATTGTTGGCTATGCCGTCATTGTTGACATCGCCAGGCCATACACCACACTCTTCTTGAATGTTGACAACTAATTTTTGAATTGCAAAATCTGAGTAAGACTCATTGAACCACACTATAGAGATGGTATCAGTTCCTTCAAATTCAAAAGGTTCCCAAGTCTCCATCACTATTGTTACTGAATCTACACAAGGCCAACAATTGTCATCTATTAAAGACACAGATAAATCACCTTCATAATTTTCGATTTGTGGAAAACTGTAGCCTTCGATGGGTGCTTGGAGCTGATAAAATGTCAGCGTATCTTTGCAGACTATAGGAATGTTGGCTTCATAGTATATGCAACTATCAAAATCAGGATTTGTTGGGCTTAGACAGTTGCCACAATTGTCTAGTGTTGCTGTTCCAAAAGGAACTTGATTGCAATCAAAGGTCATACAGGAAGGACTAAGGGTTGAGCTGGTATAGCCAGACCAGTAAAAGTTGACAAAAGTAAGCTCATCAAACCAATCCATACAATTGGTAGCTGTATTGTTTTCGACACAGACTATATTGCCTGAACAATCGTATAAATAGTAAGCTGGACCATCAATGCCTTCAAAACACCATTCTATAAGAAAGAATGCATTGCCTAATGTATCATTGTATTGAACAATTGATAAGCCCCCCGAACTTGCATTGGGAAACCAATCTAATTCCTCAAAGGGGTTGTTTACTTGACATTGCTCGGAACTGTTTACTGTTATATAAACGGTAGCTTGTGCACTTCCTCCGTTGCCATCACAGATGGTATAAGTAAGTGAATCTGTTCCAACGAATTCTGAGTTTGGTGTATAAATAAGAACATTTCCAGATATCGTCACTAAGCCATTTTGCGTACTAGTAACACAGATCAACAATGCATCGCCATCTGGATCATAATCGTTGTTCAAGACACTAATGGTAATCGAATTATTGTTAAACACACTGATAGTGTCATTAATTGCTATAGGATCATTATTGATTGGTGAGCAAGGCTGAACTGAATTGACGATTTCCATACTAGCAAAGTCAACTGGGATAGCATTGGTACCATCATTAGGGATATTGCTGTTGAAAATGACTGTAGAAGGGTCGCTTGAAAAGCCCAACATCAAGTCCTGAGCATTATCAATTAATTGAAAGGTAATTTTTCCTACATCAATCCACTCTGTCCCATTGATTTCGGGGCAACTGAATTCTAATAGGCTATTAGATAATGAATATACTAAGTTAAATTTCCCTAGTACTGTTGCATCATAGGCATGCCCTTCCCAAGCAGGAAACATCTCTAAGGCACAAGAATCTGAGCCATCAAAATTGAGAGAGGTATAATTGACAAAACCTAGGGCTTGTTCGTTGTATTCTACCAAGATAGAAGAGGTACCAATTTGTAATATGCTATCGAGCTGGTTAGATTTAATTTGTATCGTCGCATCAAAGCTAGAATCGCAGGCTTCGGTGGTTTCGAAGCGTAACTGTATCATAGATTCTTGTGGGGTAGATTCTATGTATTCGTCAGCACCAATGCTTGGTGTTTCGTCTCTTGGATCTCCATCAATATCAATGGTTACTTCTGCTAAGGGAATACCTGCATCGAACAAAGCTGGATTGTTGATGTGTAAGTCGGTCTCACTGGTAAATTCTGGATTGACAAAGATAGAGTTCGCATCTACTCCTAGTAAACTTTGTGCTTCTGCCAAGTTGAAAGTTGAAGAATAATCGAAATCTAGGTAAATTTTCTGTTCTGTTAATTCAGAAGTATGCCAATACACATTGTTATCTATAGAAAAATGGGAACTCAAATCTTCAATTTCCAGTCCTGGGAGATCTACCAAAAACTCTTGCAATATCCCACTTTGATTGACCAAGATATTATTATAATTAAAAAGCTGAGGTGAATCTAATAATGGGCTATCCATTACATAGAAAATAGCCGCTTGAGTGTTCTTGGTGAATATACTGTTATTGTATATACTTATGTTTCCTCTAACATTGACCTCTAAAGAAGAAAAATTCGTAGATATAAAATTGTTTTGTACAACTATGGGAAGATCATAAACATATTTAGTCAAATCAATACCACTACCATAACCAATAATTTTGTTTCTCTTTATTTCACAAGCTATATTTTCTAACTTAATACAAGTGTTATTAAAATTTGCAGTAAACAGATTCTCTTCTATCAACAAGCTTGAATCGTCTCCTGTTACATCAGCGTCAATGATGTAATTATGAAATACATTTTTGTGTATGCTCCCCTCAACATGCTCACCATTTATAATGATGATATAAGGTGAATCATTGTTTTCCTGAGGTTGAAATACATTGTTTTCCAGATAGATTTCTTTTTGTCCCTCAATACCGTTAGCTCCTAGAGCTATTGTTCCAGTAAAATTAGAGTCATAAATTTTTATATTAGTTACAGTATTCTCAATAGCTCCTGTGTAGTCACAATTCCTTATTTCTACATGAAATCCCTCAATCCATCCACCAATGGTGGAACAATTTTCTAAATATAGAAAATTGTTGTTCCCAATAGATTTAAGATACCGAAGTTCAGGTTCGCTGAATAAGTGTACATTAAAAAAATACAAACTACATTCACTCACATTCAAGCGCATATCAATGCTTACTGTATTTGGATCTTGTGCTTCAGATTTTACTATTACAGGATGTTCTATTGTAGTATTCAAATCTAGGTCTAAACCATATTCCCCTGTTTGAATAATGAATGTCACTGTATCGGTGTTCCCCTCATTCTGCAAAGCCTCGAATGCTGACTGAACATTTGGGAAGTCTGCATTATCTGAACCTATTATAAATGTTCCTTCTAATGCCCAAAGATTGAGAGAAATAAAAAAGAAAAATATGGTTGTTATTATTCGCTTCATGTCATTGTTGTTTGATTATACCACAAAGATAAATACTGTTACAGGTGCAAAAAAGGACAAAATGCTCTAAAGGTGAATTTCTCACATAGACACAACAATCACAAACAACTGATAATCAACATTTTTAAACACACAAAAATTACAAAGAATGAATAATTAAGTATCAAAAATTCAATTAAATAAAGTATAATATACTAATTTTACATTGAAATGAGCTTTGCGAAGGCGACTGAACATTTTAAACTAGCCGAAATGTCGGACCACCCTGATAGTAGCGGATACCCCGCAGCAGGGCTTCGACAGGATCAGTCATCTAAGCTAAGTTGCTTTGCCCTTTAGTAGGCTCAAATTCTATGTCTGAACCATACTGAATGTTCGATAAAGCTGTCGAAGCCCTGTGAGGAGTAGCAGCGGATAGCAGGCAAATCAGTTGCAACGAAGCACGACACATTTGCTCCTAAAAAATAACTCAATTAGTGATTCAAACAAAAAACAAATCTCCCCTTTTTTCGCTTTTGGCGCAACTGGATAAGAAAGAGTGGAAAGAATTACAGCATTTTGCCAACTGTCCACTGTTTAATACCAATGCCAAAACAACTGCATTGTTAAAGTATTTGCATAAACATTGGGGAAATGATAAGAAAACGAATGCATCCGCATTGTTTAAGCATTTATTTCCCAAAGAAGCTTACGATGAACAGAAAGTCAAAAATGTG
>JAHDIA010000477.1 GCA_020631035.1 Chitinophagales bacterium
TTCTAGCTTTACAAAATTAATAAATCATACAAAGTACTTCGCCACCTACATTTTGTTCACGTGCTTCTTTATCTGTCATAACACCTTTAGAAGTAGACACGATTGCAATACCTAGTCCATTGATGACTCTAGGAACATCTTTACCTTTAGAATATTTTCGAAGACCTGGCTTACTGTATCTTGTCATTTTGGTAATGGCTGGTCTTTTGGTAGCAGAATCATATTTCAAGGCTATTTTGATTAAACCTTGATTGTTAGGTGTATCTTCAAACTTATATCTGTAGATATACCCTTGATCGTAAAGAATTTCTGTAATTCTTTTTTTTAGGTTTGAAGCAGGAATCTCAACAATACGTTGACTGGCCATCATAGCATTGCGGATTCTTGTTAAATAATCTCCTATTGAATCGGTTATCGCTGACATATTTTCTTGTTTTTTACCAACTAGCTTTTGTAAGACCAGGAATTTTACCTGCCAAAGCCAATTTTCTTAATTTTACTCTAGAAATACCAAAGAAACGAACATATCCCTTAGGTCTACCTGTCAATCTACAGCGATTGTGTAATCTAACAGGTGAGGCATTTTTAGGAAGTTTATCCAAAGCTTCATAGTCGCCTTCTGCTTTGAGTTTTGCTCTTTTGGCAGCATATTTGGCAACCAATTTTTGCCTTTTTCTTTCTCTAGCTTTTATTGCTTCTCTAGCCATTGTTAAATAATTTATTTTTTACTTGTTTTGATTTTTGAATGGCATACCCAATGCTTTGAGTAATGCAAACGCTTCTGCATCTGTTCTAGCACTGGTCACAAAAGTAATGTCCATACCCATTATCTTGTTGATTTTATCAAGGTTGATTTCTGGGAAAATGATTTGCTCAGTAACCCCCATAGTATAGTTACCTCGCCCATCAAAACTTTTGTCATTGATGCCTCTAAAGTCTCTCACACGAGGAAGAGCCACACTAATCAATCGGTCCAAAAACTCCCACATTCTATCAGAACGCAAAGTTACTCTTACACCAATAGGCATTCCTTCTCTCAACTTAAAGTTAGAGACTGATTTTTTGGCAATGGTAGGTACTGCTTTTTGTCCAACAATTGCTGTCATTTCTTTAACTGCTGTGTCGATTAACTTTTTGTCTTGTGTAGCAGAACCAAGTCCCTGATTAACACAGATTTTCTGCAATTTTGGAACTTGCATAACCGAAGAGTACTGAAACTGTTCCATAAGAGAACTAACAATTTCCTCTTGGTATTTGTCTTTTAATCTTAATTTTATCTTATCCATTAGTCAATTAAATCTCCAGTTTTTTTAGAATAACGAACTAATTTCCCATCTACTTTTTTGCGTCCCACTCTAGTTGGATCACCTGTTTTGGAATCTACCAACATCAAATTAGAGATGTGTATAGTTGCTTCCTTTTCGATGATACCTCCATCGGTTTCTTGTGTATTGGGTTTTGTGTGTCTTTTGATCATATTGACCCCTTCGACGATGGCACGGTTATTTCTTCGATCAACAAGCAATACAGTTCCAGTACTCCCTTTGCTATTTCCAGCAATGACTTTTACTGTATCCCCTTTTTTGATGTTTATTTTGAACCGTTTTTCTTTTTTATTGCTCATTTTGAACTACTTTTCTAAATTGGTTTACAATACTTCAGGAGCCAAAGAAACAATTTTCATATATTCTTTTTCTCTCAACTCTCTAGCAACAGGTCCAAAGATACGAGTTCCTCTTGGTTCATCTGATTGATTAAGTAGCACAACAGCATTGTCATCAAAACGGATATATGATCCATCTTTTCTACGAACTTGTTTTTTTGTTCTCACGACAACTGCTGGTGAAACAGTACCTTTCTTCATATTTCCACCTGGCATTGCATCTTTGACTGTGACAATAATTTTGTCACCAATAGAAGCATAGCGACGCTTACTCCCCCCAAGCACCTTGATGCAGAGTACCTCTTTAGCACCACTATTATCGGCTACTTTAAGTCTTGATTCTTGTTGTATCATTTTAAAATGTTTTTGCGGCTGATGTATTGTAAAAAATTATTTTGCACGCTCGATAATCTCAACTAGACGCCATCTTTTTCTTTTGCTAAGCGGTCTAACCTCCATAACTTTAACAACATCACCTTCGTTACAGTCATTTTCAGCATCGTGCGCTACATATTTTTTGGTTTTCTTGATAAACTTCCCATAGATAGGGTGTTTAACTTTTCTTCTAACCGCTACAGTGATGGTTTTGTCCATTTTGTTAGAAAGGACAACTCCAATTCTAGTTTTTCTTTCTTTTCTTTTAATTTGATCTTCCATATTGGATTGATTTTATCTATTCAGCAAGTTGTTTTGCACGAAGTGCTGTTTTAAGTCTAGCGAGATTACGTCTCATATCTTTAACTGTACTCGCATCTTCTGTAAAAACTACAGTATCTGAAAAGCGCATTTTGGTCATTTGTTGCTCATCTTCTTTGATGAGATCTTCCAATTCACTTACAGATAAAGCACTGAGTGCTTCGCTTGAATATTTACTATTTTTCTTTGCTGCCATTTTTATAATACTTTATCCTGTTTATTCGACATAATCACGACGGACTACAAATTTGGTTAGTACAGGCAACTTTTGTGCTGCCAATCTCATTGCTTCTTCAGCAACTTCTTTAGGAACTCCTTCTGCCTCAAACATAATGGTTCCAGGTTTAACAACAGCAACCCATCTGTCAGGTGCCCCTTTACCTTTACCCATCCTTACTTCAGCTGGTTTTTTGGTAAGTGGTTTATCTGGAAAAATACGAATCCAGACCTTTCCTTCCCTTTTCATATAACGGGTCATAGCAACCCTTGCTGCCTCAATTGTTTTGGAAGATATAAATCCTTGACCTAGAGATTTTAGACCAAAAGATCCAAAAGCAATACTAGCACCTCTACCAGCATTTCCTTTTATTTTTCCTTTCTGCTGTCTTCTGTATTTTGTTCTTTTTGGCTGTAACATACCATTAAACTTTTTTACATTTCAAATTATCTATTGCCTCCTCGATTTCCTCTTCCACGACCACGGTTGTTTCCCCCTCTTCTTCTATCTTGCTTTTTAGGCTTAGCAGGCGACAAATCTGGTTTACCATAAATTTCACCTTTACAAATCCATACTTTCACACCAATGATTCCATAAATGGTTTTGGCTTCACACAAAGCATAATCTATATTTGCTCTAAAAGTATGAAGTGGTGTTCTTCCTTCTTTGTATTCTTCAGAACGTGCCATCTCTGCTCCATTCAAACGACCAGCTACTCTGATTTTAATACCTTCTGCTCCCATTCTCATAGTTGAAGCAATAGCCATTTTGATGGCTCTACGGAAGTTGATTCTAGCTTCTAATTGTTTGGCAACATTCTCAGCAACGATATATGCATCCAACTCAGGGCGTCTGATTTCAAGGATGTTAATTTGCACCTCTTTGCTTGTCAACTTCTTAAGCTCTTCTCTAATTCTGTCAACTTCTCCCCCACCTTTACCAATGATGATACCTGGTCTAGAAGTGTGAATTGTTATGGTAATACGCTTTAGCGTTCTTTCAATAACAATTCTAGAGATACCACCTTTATTGACACGAGCGTGAAGGTATTCACGAATTTTTTCATCTTCAACTAGCTTGTCAGAAAAATCTTTGGAACTTCCGTACCAGTTAGATTCCCATCCTCTGATGATGCCTAGTCTATTGCCTATTGGATTTGTTTTCTGTCCCATATTATGATATTGGATTAGCCTTTACTGGCAATATTTTTTATTTAATCTTCTAAATTATTTTGAGTTTCCTGCAAACTATCAACTACAAGTGTAACATGATTAGAATGCTTACGAATCTTATGAGGTCTACCAAAAGGAGCAGGTCTGAAACGTTTCAAAGTACGTCCTTTGTCAACCACTATTGTTTTTACAAATAAGTCCGCAGTATCTGGTGATTGACCAGCATTTTTTACCTGCCAGTTGGCAACAGCTGATACCAACAGTTTCTCCAAATCTTTAGAAGCATATCTTTTAGAGAATTTCAAGATCCCCAATGCCTCTTCTACACTTTTACCTCTTACTAGGTCCGCAACCATTCTCATTTTGCGAGGTGAGCGTCTATTATTTTTCAATCTTGCAACTGCTTCCATTATTTCAGTTTTTTAGATGAATGTCCTCGGAAATTACGTGTTGGAGAAAACTCTCCAAACTTGTGTCCCACCATATTTTCAGTAACATATACTGGGATAAATTTGTTGCCATTGTGTACCGCAACAGTATACCCTACAAAGTCTGGAGTAATCATTGATGCTCTTGACCAAGTTTTAATCACTTTCTTCTTACCACTCTCACTCATTTGGTCAATCTTTCTTTGTAATTTCCAACTTACGTATGGTCCTTTTTTTAATGATCTAGCCATTATTTCCTACTTTTTTTTCTTGCTAATTATCAATTTAGAAGATGCTTTGTTTGGATTACGGGTTTTCTTGCCTTTTGCATACAAACCAGTTCTAGACCTTGGATGGCCTCCAGAAGCTCTTCCTTCACCACCACCCATTGGGTGATCTACAGGGTTCATCGCAACCCCTCTTGTTCTTGGTCTTCTCCCCAACCATCTTTTGCGACCAGCTTTTGCCAATACTTTCAAGCTATAGTCCGAATTGGAAACAGTTCCAATAGTAGCCAAACAAGTTAGCAAAACCATACGCGTTTCACCAGAAGGCATTTTTAAGATAGCATACTTTCCATCTTTGTTTGCCAATTGTGCATAAGTTCCAGCACTTCTTGCAAAACATCCACCTCTACCAGGGTGCAATTCAACATTGTGAATGATGGTACCCAAAGGAATGTCTTTCAAATACAAAGTATTTCCCAATTCAGGTTGAGCATTTTTACCCGACATTATTTTGTCTCCGACTTTTATACCCTCAGGAGCAATGATGTATCTTTTTTCTCCATCAGCATACTTTACAAGAGAAATAAAAGCAGAACGATTTGGATCGTATTCAATGGTTTCAACAGTAGCCTCTACATCATGCTTGTTTCTTTTGAAATCAATGATTCTATATCTTCTTTTGTGTCCACCACCTCTGTAGCGAACAGTGATACGCCCTTGACTATTTCTACCACCTTTTTTATGAA
>JAHDIA010000478.1 GCA_020631035.1 Chitinophagales bacterium
CGACGGTCTTTTAACTCCTGGTTCTTTGTCTGTAGGTAGCTATAATTTGACTTATCAATACACTCAAGATGGATGCGATTATAATGAAAGCATTCAGTTAGAAATCATTGCTACACCTGAAGCAAGCATCTCTGGTGATTTGAGTATTTGCGAAGAGGGTACAACAATATTGGCTGCTCCAGAAGGATATGATTCTTATAGCTGGTTCCCTGGCAATCAAGATGCGACTTCTATTGTTGTATCAGAGCCAGGTACTTATGCAGTAACTGTTTTCACAGCTTCTGGTTGTAGTGATTCTTATGAAGTAACGGTAACAGCTGCTGCTGATTTGAATCTTGAATTGAACAATAACCAAACAAGCTTCTGTCAAGAAGATGCAACCTATGTTATGGAAGTTGCTTATTCTGGCGGAACATTTGCTGGATCAGGTATTGACCAAAACGGATTCTTTAGTCCAGCTTTGGCAGGTATTGGTACCCACCCTATTTCGTATACATTCGTTAACCAAAGTACTGGTTGTGAATATGCAGAAACCATCAATGTAAGTGTAACCGCTGCTCCAACAGGAAGCATTTCTGGAGCAAACAGTAGCTGTAGCGAAGTCATCGTTTTAGAAGCTCCTGCAGGTTACAACTATCTTTGGTCTACCACTTCTACTGACCAAAATATTTCAGTCAATGCATCAGGTACCTATTCTGTTACCTTGACCAATGCACAAGGTTGTCAGACAACTATTTCACAAACAGTTGAAATTTCTGACACACCTGATTTGAACATCGAAGCCTCAGCATTGAGTATTTGTCAAGGCAATCAAGCTACCTTGACGGCCACTGTTGGCAATACCACTGGTACATTCCAATGGGAAGATGCAGATGGTATATTGATTGACAATGAAGAAGAATTGATTGTTGCTCCTACATCTGATCAAGTATATACGGTCAACTTCATTGGTGACAATGGATGTAATGCAACACAATCCGTTACCATTAGCATTGCAACGGACCAAAATCCAGTTGCTGCATTTAACTCTTCTAACACCAACATTTGTGCTGGTGAGTCTATTGAGTTGATCAATCAATCATTGAATGCCACTGGTAATGAGTGGACCATCACCAACCAGACTACTGGCGAAGTGATTACTTCAACTTTAGCAAGTCCTGTTTTTGCTTTTGATGATATAGGAACATATGATGTCGCCTTATTCATCAATGGATGTGGCACAACCAATGCTGAAATTGTACAAGAAGGATTCTTTACAGTTTCTCAGTCACCTGCTTTTGATCTTTCTAGTACTGCTACAAGTATTTGTCCTGGTGAAACAGTGACACTCTTTGCAACAGAGGGCTGGAGTTATTCCTGGACAGGGAATGGTTTACAGCAAACTTCAGGTGCAACTGTAAATGCCAATCCAACTGAAACCACAACTTATACTGTTATTGCTGAAACAGCCCAAGGTTGTAGTACTGAGCAAAACATTACTGTTGAAGTAGCTCCTGCAGCTAGTGTTTCAGTGGTTACCTCTACCGACTTTATTTGTGAACCGCAAGAAGTCACTTTGTCTGCTATAGGCAATGGCAATTACACTTGGACAGGAGAAGGCTTGAATCAAACAAGTGGTGAAACTGTTACTGCCTTTGTTTCTTCTACCCAAACTTTTACAGTTAGTGCAACAACTGCCGAAGCATGTAATGCTGTAGGCACAGTTACCATTCAGTTTGCACAACCTAGTTTTGAATTAAACAGTTCAATAGCTGTTGGAGAAGTAGCTTGCGAAGGTGAAACGCTCACACTTACATTGCTCAATGCTGATGACAATACCATTTACAATTGGACTGGTGATGGTTTGATCGACAATACTGGAACAGAAGTGAGTGCTGTATTGGGAACAAGCAATAGCGTCTATACTGTAACCGCCATTAATGATTTTTGTGAAAGAGCTGAGTCTATCGAAATTGAAGTAGATGCCTTACCACAAGTAAGCATTGAGAGTGAAGATGCAACAACTGCCTGTGAAGGCGACATTATTACTTTAAGTGCTGTAGGCAATGGTGTCACTTATGAATGGGCGGGAGAAGGTTTGATAGAAACGACAGGTTCAGAAGTAACTGCCGAAGTAAACGGTATACAAGAATTTACGGTTACTGCTTATAGTGGCGCAAACTGTATCAATACCGCAAGTATTGTTGTTACTCCTTCTGCTCAAGCACAATTTGAAATCATTTCTTCCACAATAACTGCTTGTGTGGGAGACGAAATCAATTTGTCTACTAACAATCCTGAATTGGCTTATAGCTGGGAAGGTTCTGGAATTGAACCAACATCAGGAAACGAAATCACAGTGACTACAGAAGAAGCAGGTACACTGACATTTACTGCTATTGGTCAATTGGCAGATAGCGATTGTACCAGCGAACAAATCATAGAAATTCAAGTAATTGAATTGCCTAGTTTTGAAGTAGATGCTCCTGAAGCAGTCTGTAATGGCTCAGAAGTAATTTTATCTATCATTGGAGACGATGTTCCATATCAATGGATTGGTAACAATTTAAGTGATGACTCTGGAACAAGCGTTACTACGACCATTACCGAAGCACAAGAAATTACCATTATTGCCAATCCAGATGGATCTTGTTCTACAGAGATGAGCTTTACAGTTGGTGTATTGGATCCAGCAGAAATTACAACAGATGTACCAAGTGCAGCTTGTATTGATGCTCCTTTCTTAGTAAGTGCAAGTGGTGCTGACTCTTACACTTGGACACCTGCTGATCTTTTTGATGACAATACCTCAGAAAGCCCAATGGCGACCATTACTGAAACCACAACCATTACATTGGTAACAGTAGATGCCAATGGCTGTGATCAGACACAAGAATTTACCATTGAATCTTCTAATGCGAGCATTCAAGCCGAAGCTAGTGCATCAGTCGAAACAGTTTGTGCTGGTGAAGTATTTGAATTGACTGCCAGTGGTGGTAGCACCTACAACTGGATTACAACAGGGGTTGACAATCCAGATCAAGCAACTACCTCTGCAAGTATTACTGAAAATACAAGCTTCCAAGTAGAAGTTACCAATGAAGCTGGTTGTACAGTAGTAGAAGAAGTTACTGTGAATGTATACGAAGCAAGCAATGCAAGCTTAACTAGTGCCTTAGACGTGGTTTGTCCAGGTACAGGCGTTGGGCTGAACATAGACAATGCCAGCTCTTTTGAGTGGGATGCTTCTATTGTTGATTTGCTAGACGATCCTTCAAGTGCCACTCCAACCGCTACTGTATCTGAAACCACTGAGTTCATTGCAAGTGTAACAGACGAATTTGGTTGTAAAACAGATGTCGCCTTGACCCAAGAGGTCTTTGCTGCACCTAATTTGTATGTAAGAGCAGACACAAGTGTATGTAGTGACTCAGAAATTGTATTGAGTGCCGAAGGTGGTATTGCCTACAATTGGATAGGCGAAAACATTATCGATGCTGACAGTTCTATGGCTGTAGCCACAATAAATGCAAGTACAACTTTCATTGTTGAAATTACTGATGAAAATGCTTGTGTTTATGAAGAATCTATTATTGTCACAGTAGATGACAATTTGGATGCTTGTGATGAAGAATTTAAGATTCCTAATGTCATTACGCCAAACGGCGACGGTATCAACGATACTTGGGTCATTGAAGAATTCTTGAAATTCCCAGATCGCTACCCCAATCGTGTAGTAACAATATACAACAGATGGGGACAAATGATTTATGAAAAAGCAGATTATACGGGTGAGTGGAATGGTCGCTATGACAATGAGCTTACTAGAGACCTCGCTCCTCACGCTACTTATTATTATGTAATTGATTACGGTAATGGCGTTGAAGTTCGTACAGGAACCATTACTGTTTTGAATGAATAAAGAAGACAAGTTCTGTGTTGCTTCGCTTAAAAGCGAAGCAACACTTCTTTGAACTCATTCAAACTTTTTCCACAATTAAATCTTAATAAGAAAAATGAAAAAATTAATTTATATAATAGCTGCATTTTTGGTATTTCATACATTGAACACAAATGCACAACAAATTCATCAATTAACCCAATACTCCCTAAACGACTTTGCTTTTAACCCTGCCGTTGTAGGTAAAGGCACACCACAAGATTATTCTACCATTGTCACCCGAGCTTCGTATCGTAGACAATGGTGGGGAGCTTTTGATGGTGCTGAACCAACCACGATGTTTATCAGTGGACACGGCAACTTTTCTGAAAAGAAATCAGTTGGTTTGGGAGCATTTTTATACTCTGACAAAACAGGTCCGACACGTCGTCTGGGCTTTCAGTTGGCTTATGCCTACCACATTCCTTTGTCTTTGGATAGAAGCCATTACCTATCTTTAGGTATTTCGGGGGGGCTAATCAATTATGCACTCACTGCCGACGAATTAGATCCCTATGACATCAACGATTCTGCTATTGGAAATGGAGACAGCCAAACCAGAGGAGATGCCAACTTTGGAGCCTACCTTTACGGTCCCAACTATTGGGTTGGTTTTTCTGCTTTGCAATTGATTCAAAGCGAGTTTAGATTGAGCGATCAAGCAGTTGCCAATGACTTGGCGACTATTGCCAATGCTCGACATTTTTATGGGTCTTTTGGCTACCGCTTCGATTTGAACGAAGATTTTCAGCTTGAACCTTCTGCTCTGCTAAAATTTGTCAAAGACATTCCTTTTAGCTATGAACTCAATGCCAAAGCTTATTATCAAAACAAGTATTGGGCTGGCTTGGGTTATCGTTCAGAAGATGCCGTTATGTTGATGCTCGGAATCGCTTTAGACCGTGGACTCAACATTGCGTACTCATTTGATTTGATTACTTCTGACATCAAAAGTACAGCCGTTGGTTCACACGAAATAACCATTGGTTATGACATTTCTAAACAGAGTGAGACACTCAAAGCCAAACCTTTTGATTACTCTCGCAAGAAAAGAAAGTTGTAATTCTTAAAAATATAGTTTATATTTATTAGGTTCTTTGACAATTTTTGGAGAGTGGTTCTTGAACAAATAGTAGGGAGCCACAGGCGACTGGATAGCTTGTTTAAGAACTAGCTCTCTTTTGCAAAAATTGTCAAAGAACCA
>JAHDIA010000479.1 GCA_020631035.1 Chitinophagales bacterium
CTTGACCATCCAACATATAGCTCCCATCTGTTTGATTAGGCGCAAACGCAAAGTCCACATCATTACAAACTGTTGTGTTGTTGTAAGCAGAAGCAAAGCCTAAATCGAAAGGCGCACAACTACAGTTTTCCACAACAATGGTTGCACTCTCGACATAAGGACATTCCCCAATGGTGTAGCTATAAGTAAACAAATAAGTCCCAGCATTCAATTCAAATGGGCTGATGCTACCATCAAAATCTTGACCATCCAACATATAGCTCCCATCTGTTTGATTAGGCGCAAACGCAAAGTCTACATCATTACAAACCGTTGTGTTGTTGTAAGCAGAGGCAAAACCTAAATCGAAAGGCGCACAACTACAAGCTTCAATCACAATAGTTGCTGTCTCAGTATAAGGACAAGTATTGATACTATAATTGTAGGTAAATATATATGTGCCAGGGTTCAACTCAAATGGATTGATGTTTCCATCAAAAGGCTCACCATCCAAGGTATAGCTACCATTTGCTTGGCTAGGGGCAAATTCAAAATCAACATCATTACAAACCGTTGTATTATTGTAGGCAGAGGCAAAACCTAAATCAAGAGGTCCACATCCACACTCTTCAATTGTAATATCAATACTTTCGCTAAAACCACAATTGCCACTTGTATAATTGTAAACAATGGTATAATCACCAGCAGCATAACCACTGATATTGCCATCAAAGGCATCACCATCAATGCTAAATGAACCTCCATCAATAGAAACAACTAAGTTTAGAGATTCATCATCACAAATAACACTATTATCATAATTAGGGAGGTCAGAACTGACAAAATCGGCTACCGTTACAGAGAAAGTCTCAGTTACGGTACAACCATTTTCGTCAATTGCAGAAAGGCTATAAGTATCTGCTTCTGATACCTCAATACTTGAAGTGTTTGCTCCACCAGGTTGCCATTCATAATCTGTAAAACCATCGGAAGCAGATAAAGTAGTTGAGCCATCAGGACAAACAACATTTTCTCCACTGATATTCAATTCTGCAGGAGTAGAAACTTCTATATTAAAAGACTCTTCAAATACACAAGTACCACTATCATAGGTATAAGCAACAGTAACTGTTCCAGCTTCAGTTGGGGTAAACGTACCATTGTTGCCTACTCCCTCACCACTAAAGGTGCCACCTGCAAAGTTACTTGTCAATTCATAAGTTCCATTTAAACAATAAGATGTACTCAAGTTTTGACCCAAGCCAAAATCGGGTTCTTCATTAATTGAAACATCTGTAGAAGCAGTATTGACACAGCCATTTTCATCAATTACAGTTAATGTGTAATTGCCACTTTCATTGACACTGATTTCTTCAGTCATTTCGTTTCCAGGAGTCCAGAAATAGGATTCAAATCCAGCAGGAGCTGATAAAGTGGTTTCTGTTCCTTCGCATAGTACAGTTTCACCTGAGATTTCCACTTCAGGAACAGAGTAGACAGTCACGGTCACTGATTCGCTACTTGGTGGGCAATTGCCATCATAAATATAAGTATAACTCAAAGTATAAGTACCAGGACCTGCTGCTTCAGGATCAAAAATACCTGTATTGGTATTGATACTATTCCCTGCAAACTCTCCGCCAGGAATAGAGACACTCAAACTAACAGGAGCATCATTGGCACAAAAACTCAATTGCTCAATTTGTAAACCTAGTTCCACAGCTACACAAGCAGGAGCGCAGGCATCAACTCTTATTTCTTTAATAGCACTAATGCTACAACCATTTTCTTCATAAGTATAAGTGATTTCATAATTGCCTTCATCTAGTCCACTAGGATCAAAGTTTCCATTGGCATCTACACCTGTACCAGAAAAAGTACCACCATCAACATTGGCATTGATTACAATACTTCCATCATCTATACATACGGTATCTGGATTGTCAGACAAATCCAATTCTGGTAAATCAATTGCTGTTACTTCTATACTTTTACTTGCTTCGCAACCATTGTCATCTATAATCGTTAGGGTATAAGTACCAGCAGTGGAGACTTCTATGGCTTGGTCTGTAGAATTACCAGGAGTCCAGCTATAATCGTATCCTGCTGCACCTGAAATGATCGTTGATTCCCCCTCACAAAATACAGTTGCTCCCAAAATATCCACCTCAGGGGCAGGAACCACTTGAATGGTGATTTCGTCGTACAAACATACACCAGCGTCTACTTCATAGGTAATGACATAGCTACCTGGTGAAACTGATTGAGGATTGAAGGAATTGCCATCCAAAGCAGCAGAGCCCGAATATATGCCACCTGGATTGTTAGAAGTAATACTAACAGGATCCCCATTTTCGCAAAGTACCAAATTGGATACACTCAATCCCAAATCACTGGCGATACATTCTTGATTACATTCAGCACTGCTAATAGAAACAACAGTGGTACCACAATCAGAAATACTACCAAATACTTCCATAGTTAAGGTCAAATCCTCTCCAGGTGTAAATGGAACAACAACAGAAGTATTGTTACTAGGAAGTGGAAGTGGAGAACCATCATTTACTTGATAGGTCAAAAATGCTATTTCTGCTACTGGTAAAGCAGGCCAAGTGAATTCAATGGTTCCAGCAGTCACTTCCCCACAAGCCAACTGAGGACTAGGAGGCATGGTGCCCAAAGTAAAACTCTCACTACTGCTACTAGAACATCCTGAAGTTTCGACCAAAAGGTTAAAGTCATAGGTGCCAGTTTCACTAAATGAAATAGTATAAGAACCATCTGGGTTTTGAATAGAGGTAGACCCTGTTCCAAAATTCCACTGCAAAGCAGAGGCAGGAGCATCACCCAAATAATTAACCGTAATTTCAATGTCTTCTATATTGTCATTTTCACCCAAACAAAGTGCTGATTCACTAATAGAAAACGCAGCAGAAGGGGTGGCAATAATTTCTACAGTTTGTGAGGTGAATCCAATACAGCCTGTTACTGGGTCAGTATAACTAAAGCCCAATTCATAGGTGCCAGGAGTAGGATTGAATGCATTCACATTTTGACCATCGACTGTAAAGTCGCCTGAACCTATTTGAACTGTATTGCCACTACTGGTCAAAATAGAAAGAGGAATATCATCTTCTTCACAATAAACAGTATTTAAGTTTTGAAACTCAACAGAGAATCCAACATCAGCACAAGCATCATCTATGTAAATGGTAATTTGTTGGCTATTGTCTTCTTCACAATCTTCTGTAAATTGTTCATCACAATCTACTTGGACAACTATATTGGTAACACCATCCGCTCCTTGTTGAATTGGGAAGTCAATCGTATAGGTCTCTTGCAAAGCAGGGCTAGGAACAACTGTCGTTAACTCAGTGCCTACCAATACCCCAGCAGAAGTGTATTGACCAATACAGATGCTAATGTCGTCATCTACAGCACGCCCAAAATTAGTTACCGTAAATTCAACAGTAATTTCTGGATTGGCTATAGGATCAACAATTTGACCTGGAATGATGTTGTTGCCATTTTGATCTAAGAAAGCAATATCTGAATCTTGTATAAAATATTCAGGCTCTTCCCATTGATACATTTTGATGGCAGGGTCCCCAGCATAGGTATACTCATTACAAACAATTCTGATTCCATCATCGGTAGGATTGTAAATATCTCTAATGGTGTACATTACACAACGACCAATGGTTTTTCCATAATGGTCAACAGATAAATTATTCATAAACTCTGTAGAGAAAATGTGCAAAAAGCCAGGACTACTCAAAGCAACTGCTCCTAAGAAAACAATCGCTCCTCCATTGTCATACAATACATAATCCTCTGCCATACAAGTTTGATCGTAAAAATCATTGATTTTACCAACAAAACAAGAGTTGGACAACATAAATGGATATTTACAATCATTGCCATACTCAGAAGGGTGTGCATAATCATATTGCCAGTAATTCTCGTATGGAGAAGAGTGACCAACATAATTGACAAAGGATAAACCTTCCTCCATCAAAGGAGCAATTTGTGGTTCAGGGAAGAACCAATTGGTCTCTCCATTTGGAATAGGCCCTCTGGTATCTTGTAATTCTGCCACCAAATCATAACCCAAATTGGCACCTGTAATGGTTTCTGCATAAACATCTAAGTTGTTTTGGAAGCCATCTGTTTCTGATTGCCCCCAACCTTTAGAAATGTGAAGGGCATTTTTCATCCAAGCACGATCTATAATGGTTTCACAATCATCGGTCAACTCATACCAAGCTTCATATTTGATAACCTTATCTAAGTAAGCCCTTACATCATCAGGAGTTTTTGCAGGAACACGTCCAATCGCAACCCTTGGATAATAGTCTTGTGAGGTTTGTGTTGTAAACATCAAATCTGTCGCACTGTAACCATAAGTTGGCACCAAACAAGCATCAAATTGTTCTTGGTTGTTGATGATGTCGTTGTAGCGAACCCCTTTACCAATTAACAAAACATGGTCAGGGCTAATGGACCAAGAAGAGATAAGCGAATAATTGATGTAATCTTTGATTGAAGAAGGATGTTTTTCAATACCCCAAGCAAATTGGTCATACAATTCTTCAATGTCAATTACGACAACCTGATGGCTACCACCAGGAGCTGTCTCACGATAATCTTTATAACGTTGTACTTGATCAACTGCCCCTTGACGCAAACTTTCATGGGTGATAATGATGTAGTCACCCTGATTGGCTGTTTGAGAAAAGTCTGTAAATGTACGTTGGCTTAGGGCATCAATATCAACGGTTATACCACTATCTGTATTAGAGAAAAAGAACTGACGCTTGGCAATCGGACCTGTTTGCTCTATTTTAAATTTGTATTTTCCTCCAGAAAAAACTGGCTCGTAACGCAAACCATTCGTTAAATCATACAAATAAGGTGTTGAACCTCCATCAAAATTTTCTATTTCGATGTATTTGGTTTCATCTACAACCAAATCAAAATGGAATTGACTGAGATTGTCAAAGTTAAATGTACGAGGATAGTCAATGCTAATAAAGGCGGTTGAATAACGTGTTTCGTAAGGGAAACCCGCAGTTACACCATCCCAAGCTATAAACTTAACCTTGGTATCCACTGCCCCCGTGATAGGGT
>JAHDIA010000480.1 GCA_020631035.1 Chitinophagales bacterium
ATCAATGACATTGCTCCTGACATCAGTTTAGGTGCAGGCGATACATTGACCATTGCCAATTGTGCTGCCTGGACCTATGCTGTCACCCCCACAGAAGGTGCCAATATCACCCCCAATATGGCTGGTGACAGTTTGTACATCACAATCAATAGTGGTTTTGGAACGACAATGCCTGTTGAATTGAGTATTTCCAGTACTCTAGGTGGTTGTTCGGCTTACGAAGCTACTTTTTCGCTCAATAGTTTGGCAGACTTTGCGTTTGGTCCATTTGCCAGTCTTGAGGTATGTAGCGAAAGCTGTACGACCTTGGACTTGGGCATTCCTTCTAGCTATGAGAGTAGCTTGTCGGTGCAGTGGAGCCCTAGCACTTATTTAGACGATCCCACCAGTCCCAATCCAGTTATTTGTAACCCCCAAAGCGATGTAACCTATACAGTTGACATCAGCATAGGAGAAGGCAGTGATACTTGTAATTACCAAGCTTCCTTCCCTGTCAGTGTGGTTTCACCAACAGTTGCCAATATTATGCCAGATGCTATGGTTTGTGCCTTCCCACCCGACACCTTAACTGCCCCAGGTGGTTTCTCTACCTACGAGTGGAAACGCATCAATGGTGATGGAAGCAGTACCACACTTGCATTAGGTAGCGATAATAATTGGGTACCAACAGAAGAGGGAACGTATCGGGTGGAATATTCCAACCTCGGCGACATTTGCTCAATTGTGAGTAATGAATTTACGGTAACCTTAGCGACTTTTGATGCCACCGCCCAAGCCGTTTACGCTTCCTGTGCCGAGGGTGCTGTCCAAGACGATGCATCTTTGCAAATCAGTTCTGGTACAAATATGACGCATTATAATTTCTCTATGGGTAGTACCTATACGGGAAGTCGAAACATTTCCGATGCGACTCCTGTTGACCTAAATGATTTACCCCTAAACTTTGGAAGCCTTCCCAATCCGACAGGAGCGCAAGAATACACCATTCGAGTATTTAGTAGTACGAGTTCCTGTTTCCAAGACATTACAGTTACGCTGAATGAAACAATTTTACCAGAAGCACCAACTGTCCAAAATGGCGATCAAGAAATATGTGAAGGAGAGGACATTTTGCCCTTTACGGCAATTCCGCCCACCGATATGGAAGTTGATTGGTACGATGCTCCTTCTGATGGTAATCTCTTGCTTTCGGGCAGCAATAGTTATATCCCTACTGAAAGTGGTACTTATTACGCATTCTCAAGAAATCCCTTAGCTAGTGGTTGTTCGAGCAATACAGGAACAGCTTTTACTTTGTTGATAAAACCTTTTGCAATTGTAGGTCCATACACTTCTGTAGAAATATGTGCCAACGACTCTATAATTTTGGACTTAAACCTAGACCCTGCTATCGAAAATGAGGTAATAGTTCAATGGGAACCCATAGATTTCTTAGATGATCCAACAAGTATTGCGCCTCAAATTAGTAATCCAACCTCTAATATTCAATATACAGTGACGGTTGATTTAAACGGCTGTGAGTCGATGGCAGAATTTCCAGTAATTGTCTATCCAGTACCTTTTGCGGCTCCAGCCGAGATGACGGTCTGCGAAGAAGACAATTTCAATGGTTTGTTTGATTTAACCAGCTTGGACAATGAAGTAGATGTCACTCAAGACAATATGGTTTCTTATTATGAAACAGAAATGGATGCTTGGAATGAAACTGGGGCTTTGTCGAGCCCTTATGAAGCGGCAGACAATACGACCATTTATGGACGAGTAGAAAGCGAAGATGGCTGTGGAGATGTAAAACCGATTACCTTATTGGTCAACCCATCACCAATGGCTAATCCAGCTGAGTTGTTTGAATGCGACAATAATGAAGGCAATAATGATACCAATGGAATGGCGGAGTTTATGCTTACCGATGCCAACTCAACGGTTGATCCAACAGGAACACATACCATCACTTATCACGCTTCACAAACAACCGCCAATAGCGGAGCCGCTCCTTTGAGCAGTCCTTATAATGCTGCTGATGGGGCAGTGGTTTATGCTCGAGTTGAAACAGTCGATGGTTGCTTTAGAACCAGTGAAATCACTCTGACTTTATTCCAACTACCACAGGTCGCACCAGCTGAATTGTTTGAGTGCGACAATAATGAAGGTGAAAACGATACCGATGGTTTTGCCCAGTTTGCCTTAACTGATGCAGATGCAACGGTCAATGTATCTGGAGGGACGCAGGTAACTTATCACGCTTCTCAATCGGATGCCGATGCAGGGGTTTCGCCTTTGTCAAGTCCTTACAATACAGCAGATGGCACAGTGGTTTTTGCACGAGTTGAAAACAGCGACGGCTGTTATTTGACCAGCGAAGTGACCTTAACTTTATATCCACTACCAGAAGTAGCACCATCTGCTTTGTTTGAATGCGACAATAATCTAGGTAGTAACGAAGCCGATGGTTTTGCAGAGTTCATCCTCGAACAAGCCGATGCAACAGTTAATGTTAGTGGAGGCATTGGAGTTACTTATCACGCTTCACAAACAGATGCCGATACAAATACAGGCGCACTCTCATCGCCTTATAATGCTGCCGATGGAACAATCGTCTTTGCCAGAGTTCAAAACAGTGATGGCTGCTATTTGACCAGCGAAGTAATGCTCAACATTCTACCAGTACCCAATGCAGCCAATGTACAGATTTCGGCCTGTGATTTGGGAGATGGAACAGGTGATTTTGAGATTACCTCATTGAATAATGAAGTAGATGTAGATGGTGGCAATACCGTTACTTATCACGTTTCACAGGCAGCAGCCGATGCAGCAGTCAATCCATTGACCTCGCCTTATAATGCCCCCGATATGACCATCATTTATGCCAGAGTAGAAAACGAATTTGGCTGTCATTGGACGAGTGAAATCTTCTTTACCTTACTCCCTTCACCAGACATTACTGATGCTGATCGAGAAGAATGTGATCGTGGAGATGGAACAGCGGAGTTTGACTTATCGGGCGTCAATAATTTTTATGAAACGGAGCAAGATGCTTTGGATGAAATCAATCCATTGGCTGATGAATATGAAAGTGCTGGTGAAACCATTTTTATCAGGGTCAATTCAACGAATGGCTGTTTTACCATCAGAGAAATTGCCTTGGTTGTCATTCCGCTTCCAAATGTGGCGGATGGCGAATTAGAGCTTTGTGACAGAGGCGATGGAACAGCCGATTTTACGCTCGAAGATGCTGACACAATGGTTGATGTGGATGGAGGTAATTCAGTGACTTATCACGGCTCAGAATTACATGCTTTACAAAATTTAAGCCCATTGTCAAGTCCTTACAACAGTTCGGGAGAGAGTGTTTGGGCAAGAGTCCAAGACGAAAAGGGTTGTTTTGCGACCGCAGAGGTGGTCTTAACGGTCAACCCACTTCCCAACATAGCGACTACCACTTTGGAAGGTTGTGACAGAGGGCAGGGAATTGGAGAGTTCATCTTAGATGGTATGGAAATGACAATTGATGTAGACGGAGGCAATACCGTTACCTATTATGCAACTGAGGGTGATGCTGTGGCAGACTTAAATGCCATTTTCAGTCCTTACAACAGCGTAGATGGCAGCCTATGGGCGAGAGTGACGGATGAAAAGGGATGTTTTTCCACCATTGAAATCACCCTAGAAGTTATTCCAAGTCCAGTAGTACAAGCAGCCGAAATCTTTGGTTGTAACTACGATGGAACGGCAGACTTTACGCTTGAAGATGCCAATATTCTGGTTAATGTCAATGGAGGAGTTTCTCTCAGTTATCATGCCACTGAAGCGGAAGCGGAGACAGCGAGTAATCCATTATCATCACCTTACAATATTGCAGCCGATGGAACAGTTTATGCTGCTGTAATGGGCGAAAATGACTGTATTACCGTAGCCACAGTTAGCTTAACAATGGTGACGCCACCAACGGCTCTAGACTTTGAGTTCTTGGGCTGTGACAATGGAGATGGAACAGCTGATTTTGATGTCGCAGAAACGGGAATGAACATTGACAGCGATGGTGGAAACACCATTACATTGCATCCAACAATAGCAGATGCCGAAAGCGGAGCCAACACTTTTGTCAATCCTTATGTAAGTGAAGAAGGGGTGGTTTTTGCCAGAGTGACAGATCAATATGGCTGTTATGATGTAAGTGAAATTACCTTGGTGGTACAAGCCTCACCAATCCTTACGAACACCATTTTAATGGAATGTGACAGGGGTGATGGATTGGCAGAATACGATCTGTCGGCAGGTGGAATCGATTATTATTCAAGTCTAGAAGATGCAGAGGCAGAGCAAAATGCGCTTCCAACGTCCTACACAGGAATGGATCAGGAAATCATTTACTCCAGAGCGAATAATACCAATGGCTGTTATGTAATTAAAGAGGTGACCTTGGTGGTTTTACCATTACCAACCACCCAAGATACCGTTTTGGGACTATGTGATTGGATGAGTGATGGAACCGAAGATGTCCCCCTCTCTGATTTTGATGCAATGATGGACTTAGATGGCGGTAATGACCTATCTTACCACGCTTCCGCTTTAGATGCCTTTAATGATGTGAACCCTATTTCAGGAACCATAGCAGTAAGTGATGGCGACCAAATCTTTGCCCGCATCACCGATGATATGGAGTGTACTGCCATTGGAACAGTTACGATTGACTTAATCGAATTACCAACAGCCTTGCCTGTTACAATGGAGGAATGTGCTGAAAATTCAGAGGGAACCTTCAGTTTTACCCTAACAGATATGGACGATACTACGGACCCAAGTATGAGTAATGCTGTCAGCTATCACCCTACAGTAGGAGATGCCGAAGCAAATATTAACGCAATAGCGAGTCCATATCAGACAACAGGTGGAGTGATTTACTCAAGAGTAGAAAACGAATATGGCTGTTATTCCACGGCAGAAATCACCCTAGAAGTTTTACCAACACCCATTTTAGAAGACTCCGAATTACAAGAATGTGAAAATCAAGATGGCGTCGGAGAGTTTGACATCTCTATTGGTTCGGGTACATATTATGAAAGTTTGGAAGATGCCCAAATGGAGCAAAACCCAATTACCGA
>JAHDIA010000481.1:0-1453 GCA_020631035.1 Chitinophagales bacterium
GTTTCCAATAATAATGTTACTTCCCAATTTTTTGAAAACAATGACTCTATTCGTCTGCAACAAGATGTGGGATTGGATGGAGTAGACAATGATGGTGAAAGGGTTTTGTTTAAAGACTATTTAGATGATATAGAAAATAGACCTGATTTAGAGCCCAATGTTGTAGACCAAATATTTAATGACCCTTCAAATGATGACTTCCGTTACTTTATCAACAGCAATTATCCAAGTTCTGCTAGTGTACTTGATCGTTACAAACGATTCAATAATATGGACAAAAACTCTAGTACTATATTGGGAAATGAGGACAATGATTTTATAGTGAATTCGACCAATTTGCCAGATACAGAAGACATTAACCGAGACAATGTCTTAGAACAAGGAGAAGCCTTTTTTCAATATAAAATTGCATTGCGTCCAGCAATGGAGATTGGCGATGATTTTATTGTTGATATTATTGAATCTCAAGAAGAAGTTAATGGCATTCCAGCTCGTTGGCTCAAGTTTGAAATCCCTTTAACAGAATTTGATATGACTTTTGGAGGAATTGATGTTTTTACAAACATTCAATTTATGAGAATATATTTAACAGATTTTGCCAAGCCTGTTGTGTTGCGTATAGCAGACTTTAATTTGCTAGCCAAGCCAGAAGGCTAGAATGAATAGAGAGCTAGGCAGCAAGCAAGAATGACTGTCAAATCAAATAATTGACAATGTTATACAAACTATACAGAATAAGAAAAATAGCGATGCCAATTAGTGGTTTGCCCCACTTTTGGCGTCTTATTTCAAATTTTTCTCGATCTACGTCATTTTTAAATTTAGGTTTGAGGAAACCACCAAAATACAAAATGATGTAGGTCCCACCAAGAAGTGGAATCAACTCTCCAATTAATCCAAATATTTTTTCCATTTTTACTGCTTTGTAGTGATGCGTGAAATCTACGGAATCATATTTATTTACAAAACTTTCTCCATTTTCCAATGCTTGATTCCCACTTCCTCAAAAGAATCACCTAGAATGTAGTAATCCAATTTTTTATAAAAAGGAGCCGCTACATCTCTAGCGTGACAAAACATATATTGATAGCCTTTTGCTTTGCCAATGCGCTCCGATTCCAAAACCATTAGTTGTCCAATGCCTTTGCGTTGTTGAGTATCGTCTACCGCCACCTGACGCATTTTTAAATGGGAGTCAGTGTAATGCATCAAAACCAAGCAGGCAACCAACTCACCGTCAAGGTAAGTAGCCAGGTGAATATCGTCTTTTTCTGCTGCCAGTTGTTCTGCTGTAAATTGCATATCAAGTGGCTTACGCAAAATCTTGTCTCGTAATTCTATGGTGGCTTTTTGCTCTTTTGAGTCAAAATCCACTACTTTAAATGTTAAATTCATTGTCTATATATTTTGGCACTCAAAATTTATTCTTCCACATCATCGACTCCACTGGCTT
>JAHDIA010000481.1:1463-5099 GCA_020631035.1 Chitinophagales bacterium
AAATGTTAAATTCATTGCTTGTGTGTTTTTGCATTTATCACATATTAGTGTGTGTCTGTAGGTGAATTTGCCAAATCGGTGAGTGAGCCTGCCTAACTCAAAATTTATTCTTCCACATCATCGACTCCACTGGCTTAACTGTTCGCTGTGTATATTTCGCATTTCGTTTTTTGTTGTAAAAATTCTCAATGTCTCCATCGACCGAAAAATAAATCAATTGACCAATCGGCATTCCCGCATAAATGCGTACCGCCTGAATACATGAAATTTCCAAAGTCCAAGTATTGCAAAAACCGACATCACCTTTTCCAGCTGTAGCGTGAATGTCAATGCCCAAACGCCCCACGCTTGACTTGCCTTCTAAGAAAGGAACATGAGCATGCGTTTCTGTATATTCTTCCGTCACACCCAAATAAAGCGTTCCAGGTTGCAACTCAATCCCATCTTTCGGAATGGGGAATACTTGAATTTCGTTGTGGTGCTTGGCATCCAAGACTCTAGCTTTGTAGACACCCATAAAGCGACCCAAATGAACATCGTAAGAATTGGTGCCCAAATTTTTCACATCAAAAGGTTCAATTAAAATATTGCCCTTGTCTATTTCTTCCAATATGCCTTTATCTGATAATATTGCCATAATTTTTTCTGCTAAGTTTTACTAAACTTCCTCACTTCGTTTAATTTCCCATAAGCCAATACCTCTATCATCGCTACCACTAATTAGGCGGTCACTCTCTTCCAACCAAATCACCGCATTGACCGAATGGGTATGCACCCCAAATTTTTCTTCATTCAACACCTTGAGCAATTTAAAATTGAGGCGATCCCAAATCTTAATGCTACTGTCTCGACTCGCAGTGGCGATCAATTTGGATATAGGATTGTAAGCAATGGAATTGATGGTGAAATTGTGTGCAGGAATGTAATTGTGATTCGACCAACTTTTGGCGCCAGTCGCTTTGAGCCATCGACCCAAGTGGGCATCTCTCGAACCTGACAAAAGATTTTTACTATCCAAAAATTGTGTGCAAAAAACAGAGTTGCTATGGATGTCCAAAATTTCCATTTTTTTCAAACCTTCCGAAAGCAAGTACACAAAAGTATCGCTACTTCCAATCGCCAAAGTATCGGTTTCTTTATGATACTCAAGCGAACGCAAACTATTTAATGCAATTTGATTGACCGACAGGGTCTCGTAATTCTCCAAACTAATTTTGGTCAGTTTTCCTCCTGCATCAGCCACCAACAATTCTTTGCCAATCACCTCAAAAGCGTGTACGGGCTGTCCAATATTGATGGGGTCGGGTTCCAACACCATTTTCTTATTCACCAAATCCAAAAAATAAATGTCGCCAATCATTGTCCCAATGACCAAGATGGAGCTTTCTGGAATCAGTTTTAATGTAAAAATATTGCCTGGAACTTGAGCGAGCAACTGAGCCGAAAATGTATCTGTCAAATTCCATTCGACGACCATGCCTGTACCGCCCCCACTGTAAAAAATTTGAGGATTGGTGCTTGATTTTTCCAATGCAAATACTGCGCCCTTATGACCTGAGAGCCGCTCTATCAATTGTACTTCTATTCCCATAGTATATGTTCTTCCCACCAATCAAATGGATGGGTTGTTTGATTAATTTTGATTAGGACGGAACGCTGATGGCTTCGGAAGATGGCTTCTCCCCGCTATCCGCTTCTATGGCGTGAATTTTATCCGATTTATTTCGGGTATTTCGTTGTGGCACGTACAGATCCCGATGCATCGGGGTGTATCTCTACAGGCTGCCACGCCATATCCACTACTATCGGGCGTAATATCGTATATTTTTGCCCTCCGTCGCTTCTTTTCCTTTTTGGATCTGCCACAAAAATAAAACCCTCTCAACGATTATTTATGTAAATTTGAAAATGAATGAAAAAAACATCCATTGCGCCATTTATCAATCGCCCATTGGGAACATTGCCATCCAAGGCAATAAAGATACAATAGAATCTATTTTATTCGAGCAAGATGTTCAAGAAACCGATTATAAAGGAACCTCCGTTGAACAAGGCTACCGACAACTTTCCGAATACTTCGACAAAAAACGCCAAACATTTGATTTGCCACTTGTGTTCAATGGAACCGAATTTCAAAACAAGGTATGGAGTACACTTGCAACCATTCCCTATGCAAAAACCATTTCTTACCTAGATTTATCCGTCAAGTTGGGCAATCGCCTAGCCATTCGAGCGGTGGGAACTGCCAATGGTAGCAACCAACATACCATAGTATTGCCTTGTCACAGAGTCATTGGAAGCGATGGTTCTCTGACAGGTTATGCGGGTGGATTGTGGCGCAAAAAATGGCTATTAGAATTTGAATCTGGACAAAAACAGCTCGAATTATTTTAGTTTTTTTTAATTTAAAAGAATATTTATGTAATTTTCTTGCCAGTTTCCTAACTAATCTATGCCATTTCAGCGGAGAAAATATAAAAACACACCTTGGAAAGCCATTCAAAATGGAGATAAGAAGGCATTTGATGCTTTTTATTTTGAGCATGTAGATGCGCTTTATAATTATGGCCACCATATTACCCCCCAAACAAATTTGGTTGAAGATGCCATTCAAGAGGTTTTTGTCAATTTGTGGCAAAGACGGCAACAAATCAATATTGAATCTTCCAATAGGGCATATTTGTTTACTTGTCTTAGAAGACAACTGCTGTATCAACTCAAACATCAAGAAAATTACCAACTCAAAAAAGAATTGGTTGCTGTAGGACATTCCATTTGGCAAGAAGAGAGGAGTGAATACAGACAAAAGCAACAATTGCAAGCCGTAAAACAAGCAGTAGAAAAACTTTCTCCTAGAGAAAAAGAAGCGATTACCCTCAAGTATTACGAAAATTTGGACTACCACGAAATGTCTTCCATTATGAATTTAAAAATTCACGCCATTTACAAGCTCGTCTCGCGTGGAGTCAATAAGTTGAGGAAGAAATTCCAGTAAAAACGAACCTACGTAGGACTCAACATGCCACCTACGCCCGATAGAAGCGGTTGCCATGCAAAAGCGGATAGCGGGTAGACACCCACCCACGAAGCAATCAACATTCCGTACAAATAAAAAATAAAGAAAATACATTACTCATTGGGTAGATTTCGCTAAGCGTCTACTCTACACTATTAAATCGCTGTTTTCATTAACCAAAATTTAGAACAAAATGAACACAAAATTACTATGCACTTTATGTTTGTTGCTTTTGGGAACAGTTGGCTTATCAGCCCAAAGCACCATTTCTGGGACGGTGGCAGAGGGGGAGGAGCTGCTCATTGGAGTGGCAATTGTAGTACAGGGAACAACCACAGGAACCCTTACAGATTTAGATGGAAATTACACCATGCAAGTTGAGCCAGGAACCTACACTTTGGTAGCTAGCTATGTCGGCTACGATGATGTTAAAGAAACGGTAACAGTTAGAAAAGGAGAAAATGCAATCGTCAATTTTGATATGCAAAGTGGCTTGGAACTGGATGAATTTGTAGTCGTCGGAACCAGAGCGTTTGGGCGAAGCAATACAGACGCTCCCGTTCCAGTAGATGTCATTGATGTAAGTCAAATTGCCTCAAAAGGAGGTCAGGTCAGTATCA
>JAHDIA010000482.1:0-4594 GCA_020631035.1 Chitinophagales bacterium
TCGTAACTCGTAACTCGTAACTCGTAATTCGTAACTCGTAACTCGTAACTCGTAATTCGTAATTCGTAATTCGTAACTCGTAACTCGTAACTCACAATTCATCCCTCCCCAAATCCTCCTTAACCAAAGCAATGATTTTCTTTCGGCATTCTCCAATTTTCTTACGTACATAACCATAACTCTGCCCCAATTCTTCCGCAATATCTTTAAGCTTATAATACTTATTGGTATCCGCCTTAATTGTCCACGACAATCTCAAAAGTTTCTGACAAGCTCCCCCCATTTTGACAAAATTTTGCTCTATCAATCGGTCCTCCGCTTCCTGTTTGGCAAAAACCTCATAATCATCTGCTATACCTTCATATACTTCAACATCCCAATTTGTTACCACTTCTCGTTTATACCGTTTCAATTTATTCAACCAAATATTACGACAAACAACTTTCAAATAAGCATTCAAAGGACAGGTCAATACAAAACCTCCCAATGCTTGTTTGTGCAAAGACAAAAGAGCTTCCTGAAAAACATCCTTGGCATCATTGACAGTTCCACTGTTTTTGACCACCAAAGACATTATATCTCCTGCATGGTTCTGATAAATCTCCTCTACCAATTGGTGATTGTTCACAACCAGGGCCTCTATGTATTTTTGATCTTGATGAGCTTTATGATTCAATAGATTGGGTTTTGGTTTGGTGTTAAGTTAATGTAATGTTCCTATTATTTTATTATTTGGGCGTGCCCCTGCGGGTCGGCGTTCTCCAGGCTCGCTATTCGCTCGGTGCTGCGCACTGCTCCTTTCAGTCGCACCTTCCGCATGCCTCACGCATTTATCTTCAAATAAAGTTCTTTGACAATTAATAATACAAAACTTCTCTTTCCAATTTTCAAATACAAACATAATTAAAAGTCTAAACATATTAGAATTTACTGTACAGACCTTGCCGTAAAGACCTTGCACGCAAGGTCTAAACATTGCACGCAAGGTCTAAACATCACAGTACAGACCTTGCACGCAAGGTCTAAACATTGCACACAAGGTCTAAACATTACACACAAGATCTCTCATATACCACATACCAACGAACACAGGTAACACTTTAGCATCTTAAAGTATATATATGCAAAACAACTTCATACCATATTGTACAGACCTTGCATGCAAGGTCTCTTAAAAACATTATATCTACAGACCTTGCCTGCAAGGTCTCTTAAAAACATTATATCTACAGACCTTGCATGCAAGGTCTCATAAAAACATTATATGCACAGACATTGCCTGCAAGGTCTCATAAAAACAACACATTTATTAACCCCCAAAACTTTTAACCATTATGGTCAAAAAATCAAGTAAATCAGAAATGGCTAGCATCAAAAAAATGCTAGAGCAATACAATTTGGAAACAGTTCAAGAAGCCATAAATAGCAACATTGACGAATTGCGAAACAAAGCAATGGAGCACTCAGGTGCAGGTTGTGGTCTCCTAAAAGACCCAGGCAAAAAACTCAAAGCAGGGGAAGACCGTTGCATTTCCAAAGCCGAAATGCTTGCACAAGAAGCCGTCGTAGGAGATCCCAATTTCCTAGCAGCCCATTTCCTTACCGAAGGAGCAGAAATTCAAAGAGCCGTTGGTAGAATTGCATTGACTCAAAGTCATGCAGGACTTCCTGCTGGCAGTGGATGGGGCACAGGTTTTATGGTTTCCCCAACACTCCTACTTACCAACAATCACGTTATTCCAGATGTTGCCTTTTGCCAAAAAGTCAAAACGGAATTCAATTACCAATTAGACAAAAATGGCAATGCATTGGTACCCGACACTTTTCAGTTCAATCCATCAAGTGTATTCCATACCAATGCCGCACTAGATTACACCTTGGTCAGACTAAAAAGTAAGTCTCCATTTTTTATACCACCTTTTCCTTCTTTTCCAGTAATAAATCCAAACTTCAACAATGCATTTATTGACCCATCTATCAACAACAACTTCGTCCATTCTTTCAGATTCGTCAAAGCAGGCGAAAAATGGGGATTCATTCCACTCAATCCTAGCCCTAGCTATGCAAGTGGACAAAGAGTAAACATCATTCAGCACCCTGCTGGAAGAAGAAAAGAAGTCGCCCTTCAAGCCAACGAAATACAAAATACATTTACCAATGTTATCCGCTACACAACAGATACCCAAGGTGGCTCCTCTGGTTCTCCAGTATTCAACAACTTCTGGGACCTGGTAGCCCTTCACCACGCAGGTAGCTCTGTCAGCAATGAAGGAATCCGAATTGACAAAATCGTAGATGATCTGAGAGCTTTTTATGGTGGCAGCAGTGATGGACGAGCTATACTTAATGAACTAGGCATTTAATTCCAATCTCTTCCACCTAATCAACAAGCAAATAGGCTTCGCCTATTTGCTTGTTTTATTTTTCCTATCTTCTACCCAAAATCCATTTGTTAACATTGAGCCATACAAAAATTAACACAAAAGACACAATAAGAAAACCTCAACAACCCTTCTCCCATTCAATACAACAAACTAAAAATCAATTAGTTATCAAGCCCCAAAAGCATCAATTGTACAAAAAATTTGCATTTTCAATATTTCTATATTAACTTTGTGTTAACTAAAAGGAAACAAATCATTAAGTAAACGTGTAAAATTTAGAATTATGGCTAGAATAATGTATAAAGAGGAACAAAACTATCGCAAATGGGATGTCTTATTATTTATAGGAGTTATGGTGGTCGGTTTGGCTTATGGAGCCATCACTGGTAATGCTACACAAGTGGTACAAACCAGTGGTATTTCTCCACTTTGGTTCTCCTCTTCACTCATCATACTAACATTACTTTTGGTATACCTGCTTTCTATAAAATATCGCTTATCTGTATCCAATAAAGGAATCAACTTTCAATACTTTCCTTTACACTATAAGAAACAAAAAATTAGAACAGATGAAATTCAAGAATTAAAAGTTGTTGAAAACTCCTTACTCAATTCATACAATGGAGCAGACATCAATTTTGCAGTACAAGAGAAAATGTACAGTGTATGTGGCAGAAAAGGCATACAAATTAAACTCAAAAATGGCAAAAATATCTTTTTGGGTAGCAAAAACCCCACAAGACTAAAAGAAGCCATTCAAAACCTCAATGTAAAATAAGATTAATAGATTACCCATAATAATGTTGAAAATAAAGTTTTGATTATTATTTTAGCATTACTCAATAAGCAAAGCCCCTAGCAGTTAAACTGCTAGGGGCTTTGCTTATTAATACCCTATAGTTATCTTTACTTTATGAATGAAATTACCCTCAAAAATGCCCAAGAACAAGTAGATGAATGGATCAAAACCATAGGTGTCCGCTACTACAATGAACTCACCAATATGGCAATCTTAACCGAAGAAGTGGGAGAAGTTGCCCGTTTAATGGCACGTATGTATGGAGAACAATCCTTCAAAAATCCCAATGAAACCCCCGAACTTGGAGACGAACTCGCTGATGTATTGTGGGTACTCATTTGCATTGCCAACCAAACAGGCATCGACCTGACAGAGGCTTTCAAAAAAAATATGGCAAAAAAGACCAAACGAGACAAAGACCGCCATCGACAAAATGAAAAGCTGAAATAATAAAAGCGCAGGATGAGCGGGCGGAAAAACGCTTGTATGAAACATAAAGCTTGCGTTGGTTAACCAGAGCGAACCCAGCCACGAAGGACATACGTTGCACCATTATTGTAATTATGTGATTAGATAAAATTTAAACAAAATTACTCAATCAACCAATCTCCAAAAACGGAACCTTGACTACCTGAGCCTTGATTGTTTTCTTACGAATTTGTATCCAAACTTCACTCCCTCGTTTGGCATGTTTTTTATCAATATACCCCAAACCAATAGCTTTGTCCAAAGAAGGTGATTGAGTTCCCGAAGTAACCCGACCAATGACTTCACCCATTGCATCAACTATGGGATAATCTTTTCTGGGAATGCCTCTTTCTACCATCTCAAAACCAACCAATTTTTGCCTCAAGCCTGCCTTTTTTTGACCTTCCAAAATCTTTTTTCCTATAAAATCTTTGTTAAACTTGGTAATCCAGCCCAAACCTGCTTCCAATGGACTAGTTGTCTCATCAATATCATTACCATACAAACAATACCCCATTTCCAATCTCAAAGTATCCCTGGCAGCCAAACCAACAGCTTGTAATCCCAATTCTTCCCCTGCTTCCATCAATACATTCCACAATTGCACCGCATCTTGAGGAGCTATATATAGTTCAAACCCTCCTGAACCAGTATAACCTGTAGCAGAAATCAAAACATTTGTAAGCTCCCCAATGTCTCCTTTGATAAAATGATAATAAGCCAAATTTGCCAAATCCTCCCTACAAACTTTGGCAAGGATGTCCTTCGATTTGGGACCTTGCAAAGCCAAAAGCGCAAAATTATTTGACACATCTGTAACTGTTGCCTCAAAATCATTGTTTTGAACAATCCAATCAAAATCTTTTTGGATATTGGAAGCATTGACCACCAACATATAATGATTTTTTGCCAAACAATAAACCAAAAGATCATCTACTATCCC
>JAHDIA010000482.1:4604-5095 GCA_020631035.1 Chitinophagales bacterium
TTTGATTGGGAAGATTAGCATATTGTACCCTACCAGGAGTCAAAAGAGCTGCATCATTGCTGCAAATTTTTTGGACTAAAGCCAGAGCTTCGGGTCCTTTTATATAAAATTCCCCCATATGAGACACATCAAATAGCCCAGAATTGTGTCTTACTGCAAAATGTTCGTCTTTTATAGTAGAATACACAATTGGCATCTGAAAGCCCGCAAAATCGCTTATTTTGGCTCCTTTTTGTAGGTGTATATCAAAAAGTGTTGTTTTTTGAGACATTTTTTTTATTTTGGCGCAAATCTAGTGAAACAAGTATAGATTTTTAACTAAAAAGCCTTTATTTACGGGCTTTTTGCCAACAAAATGTTTTTAATTTTGGCATTTTTCTTAGCTTTGAGCGAATTTTCGTTGCAAAGGAATTTGTACGAAGATTTTTTACAAATAAACTAGTTGATAATTAAGTAATTACAAATTAACATTAATCTTTTTAAATATGAAA
>JAHDIA010000483.1 GCA_020631035.1 Chitinophagales bacterium
CATTTCGACTCATTTTGCAAAATTAAAGATTCGATATTGAAAATTGAAGATTAGAGATTAGAAAATTAGTAGCCAAGTGTTCCCATACTTGGCTACTATTATTTAATTGAAACACTCTTTATTATGGTATATTGCTTTTTTTTGTTAAAAAAACGGCAGCCAAGCGTTCCCTACTCAGCCACCATTTTTATTTAATTGAAACACTCTCTATTTTTGTTTTTGAAAAAACAGCAGCCAAATTGTTCCCTTATTTGGCCACTGTTGTGTATGTAATTGAAACACTCTCTATTTTAATTTTTGAATGGTAAAATAAAAACTTGTCCCTTGTCCTAGTTCAGATTCTACCCAAATATCTCCATTGTGTAATTCCACTACCTTTTTAGAAACAGCCAGACCTATGCCTGTCCCCTCATATTTGGTCTGGCTGTTTAACTTCCTAAACAACTCAAAGACTTGTTTAAAAAAAGGTTTATCTATACCAATCCCATTATCAGAGACACTAAATTGATAGTGGTCTTCTAGTTCTTTAAATCCAATATTAACAATCGGTTTTACATCTTTTTTTCTAAACTTGATGGCATTTTTAATCAAATTCTGAAACAATTGATACAAATAAGTTTTTTGTCCTCTGATTTCCTGTGGAACATTGGAATCTATATTAATATACGCATCACTTTCTGCAATCAATGTATGTAAATCAGTCAAAACATCGTCTAAAATATCTATGGTGTTGAGGGTTTCAAAAGCAAAACTGTTGTTGTTTACCTTGGAAAAAGCTAGAATGTCCTTTATCAATCTGTCCATCTTTTTACCTGCCTTGTTCACATAGGACAACAATTCTTGGTTCTCAGCACTCAGTTCATCTCTTATATTCTTTTCAAGTAAGCCCGAAAAAGCAATAATGCTTCTTATTGGTTCTCGCAAATCGTGACAGGTAATATGTGCAAAATTTTCTAACTGCATATTGGATTCAATGTACTCCTTTAATGATGCATTTACAGCATCTATCTCTCTCATATGTCCTTCCAATTTGAGCCTTGCCAATTTTTGTTCTGTAATGTCAGTAGTAACTTGCTTTACAAACATTTTACCATTGACTTTAAAGGGAATCAGTGCTACATCGACTAATATTTTCTTGCCTTCTTTGGACTTGTGTTCCGATTCAAAACGCAGGGTTTTCATCTCATTGAGGGCAGCCAAATTTTCTTGGTATCTTTTATCGTAATAAACTTCATCATTCCTATTTTCCTCATTCCAAGTAAGTTCTAAGACAGACATTTTACTCAGTTCCAATTGTGTATAACCATATATCTCATTAAATGGTTTGTTGCAATTGACATAACAATGCTTCTCCATATCATACACCGCAATGGCATTGATAGAATGGTTGAACAATTGTTGGTATTGATAATGCTGTTGTCTCAAGGCTTTAATAGTATCCCTTTGGATACTCACATCATTAAAGCTGGACATAATAAAACATTGGTTGTTTCTTTTTACAAGAACATTTTTGACTTCAGCCCAAAATTCTTCTCCACTTTTTTTATAATATTTGACTACTGACTGATATTCTTCAATGGAACCATTCAATAAAGCCATTTTTTGGGAAAATAAATTGGTCTTGTTTTCTCCTTTCTGCATCAGAAAACGGCTGCTTCCAATCAATTCATTGTAAGTATAGCCAAAAAGTTGTTCAAAGTTTTTGTTACATTCAACAATGGTGTCTGTTACAACATCTGTCAACACAATAGCGCAAGGGCTTAACTTGAATAAGTTTTTGTAAAAATCACCTTCCTCATTAAAAGATGAGGCAAAAATCCTTGTATTTACTTCCTCATTTTTCTTTTGGCTAGATATATGCCTATATTGGTCAATATTTAAAAAGTGTCCCATTTAATTAGTCATTAATGCTTTAAAAAGTTGTTTTTCAATTTGACACACATTACTATTTATTCTCAATTACATTACAAAGAAAAGCCTAAGCAAGCTTCAACTCCAAAAAAAATAAGGTTTTTATTGCTAGAAAAAATGATACAAAAAAGAAATCCCAAAACTATTTTTTTTAGACTAAAAAACTAAACATCAATGATTTAAGAAAAAAAAAAAGAAATAACTATTGCACTTTTATACTGCTAAAAAACCTCATTTTTTCTGATTTCAAAACTAAGGTTTTTCAAAAATAAGGTTTCCCAAGTGTTACTTTTTGCAAAAAAAAACTCATTTGTCGTATTAAAAGTAGTTCAAATACAATACCTCTTGTATTTTTATGCGTATAAACAGATATACAGCAACAAGTGATTAATAGGTTCCCAACAAATGAATGACGCACTAACTGAACTGATACGTTCTCTTACTAAAAATGAAAAGCGGTACATTGACCGTCTTGCTTCCTTATACAGTGGTAAAAAGGAGCAGGATTACTTTTTACTTTATCGTTTAATAGAGGGCAACTCCAAACTCTCTCCTAAAGCACTTAAAAAGAAAATAGAAGACACAAAACTGGACCACATACAAAGCAAGAAAAAGTATTTGTACAATTTTATTTTGGATGCTTTACATAAGATGGGAACGGGCTCTAAAGATGAACAAGAACTACTGACCAATTATAGCCGCATTAATGTATTGATTGCCAAGGACCTAGCCCGTGATGCACTAAAAATAAGCAGCAAAACCATAAAAAAAGCAAGAGAATCCGAATCTGCTTTTTTAATCATGCTTTTAGTCCAACAAAGTACCCTTATTGAATTGACCAAAAAAGGAATTGACCGATATGACGCTACTATAAAAATCAGCCAGGAATTGGAAAAAACCTGCAATGCTTTTGCTCGAATTAGCCAACAGTATGTTGCCTTTATGGATTTATTCAATAAAAAGATTCTCAATCTTGATGCCTATCAAGATTTATTCAATTTTTACGAGCAAGAAATTGCCAAAGGTGAATCGAATGACTTATTCAATAGAGAATTGTATAGTTATTACCAAATAAAGATATTTGACCTCTACTATAACAATCATACCGATGAAAACCTGGAGAAGATAGCCGAATACAGTTATCAAGTTTTGGAGTTTTTGCTCATCAAAGGAAAAAAGCAGTTTAATAATTTTGTCAAATTATTGTATCTCAACAATTTAATTTATCTTTCTTTCTACAACAATGCTATTGTTGAACTGACAAGTGATTTTAAAGAAATGCTAGACAATGGGTTCAATGCCAAGAGTAAATTTTTTCATACCTCTTACGAAATCATTCTTTTCAATTATAATATACTCAAGACTTTTACCCAAGCAGAACACATTTATGATGACTCGATCCCCCCACAATTTTTTGCTCAATTGAACAATTATGTTAAGCACAGTTCAGGCGATTTTTTGCCCAGTTTAGCTGAAAGTTTGGTCTGTTATTGTATTCTTCACAAAGAGTACCAACTCGCCAAAGATATTTTAGATACTCCTCAATTAGAAGAAGGTACAAAAGAACTTGACACACACCAAAATATTTGGCTATACCAATTAATCATTTCATATGAACTAGACATTACAAGGCTACTCAAAAGTAATATTCATGCTTGTAGGTATTTTATCAAAAAACACAAAATAGAGAATCAAAACATCAATTTGATTGTCAATCTTTTTGACAAGATGAGTCGTAAAGATGAAAATGGTATTTTAAAAGAATTGGAAAAGATCATCCCCATTTTAGAAAAATTGTCCAAATTCGATTATTGGCGAAAAAGTGGTTTTGTGGTCGCAAGATGGGCTGAAAAAAAATTACAAAATGCCAACTTAAAACTAGATTTAGAGCCGAGCAAGGAAGAACAAAACCAAGCCAAATACGTCGAATCGTCGAACCGCCGATAGTAGCGGTTACCCCTGTAGTCCCGATTGTCCTTTCGATAGCCTTGGTATTGAAGTAGATACCAGCAGACTATCGGAATTGCGCTTGCCCTGAAAGGAGTAAAAGCGGATAGCAGTGGTCCGACATTTCGGGACACCACATGCAAACGAAGCTCCCAACGTTCCGTCCTAATTTTTTAAATTTAATCCAAGTTAAAATAAAAAAGAGCGACCATTACAGCCGCTCTTTCAAAATGTATATAACTAATTAAGATGTGGGCAATTGGATAAGCTTACTCTTTTACAAACTTGCCTGTGTACAAGTTTTGGTAAGCCGTTTGTAATTGGAATACATACAATTGATTGCTTGGCAATTCGCTGATGTCTAAGCTCAAAACATCTGTACTAGCTTTTGTTTTTTGATAAGCCAATTTGCCATCAATGGTATAGATCAAAATGGTCATTTCTACCTCTTCGCTTTCAATATCTGCCAATATTTCTGACAATTCTATATTCAATACATTTTGAGCGGGATTGGGATAAAGAGTCAACTCCCCACCTACTAAATCCATTGTCTCAACATCATCTAAACGGAATGATGCATTGCTGTTGTTGACAATTGTTGTAGCAGCAACAGGTGAGCCTCCACAAGCTTCAATGCTTACATCGTCAATATAGACTTGGTCTCCATTGGCAGTGGCATCGCATCTAAAACGAATGACGGTATTGCTGCTAAAGACGATATTGTTGATGGTCACTGATTCGTAATAGCGGGTATAGTTGTTGAACTGAATGCCTGAATTCCATTCTTGAATGAGTGTGTAGGAACTGCCTCCATTGGTTGAAATTTCTAGGAAGAAGTCTTCGTTGTATTCCATACTGTAGGGATAGTAAGAGAAATCAATGGTAATTTCAGAATACGTACTCAAATTGAGTGGATCGGTATACATTGAAGAACCTACACCCGAATTGTCACGCAGTCTGATGCTTCTTGTACCTGAATTGGCATAACCAGCGTACCAATAGCTATCGCTTCCTCCGTCGTTCCAAATGCCCCAGCCACCTTCAAAGTCTTCGTTGCTAAAGGTATTGCAAGTGCTACAAGCATTGGGGTTACAAACATCATTGTCGTCTGGGTCATTGCCTACACAAATACCATCGCCATCTGCATCTTGATAGGTTCCAGCACAATTACAACTATTGTCGTAAACATCGCCTGTGGTACAAGCATCGCCATCGTCACAAGTCGTTCCAAT
>JAHDIA010000484.1 GCA_020631035.1 Chitinophagales bacterium
ATAGAAAAACAAAAGCCCCACAAACATAGTTTGTGGGGCCTTGTACCCGGAGTGGGACTTGAACCCACACGGCCATTGCTGGCCACTGGATTTTAAGTCCAGCGTGTCTACCAATTCCACCATCCGGGCTGGTAATATTATTTATAAAAAAAGCCCTCAAATAAGAGAGCATTTCTTAGAGCGAAAGACGGGATTCGAACCCGCGACCCCAACCTTGGCAAGGTTGTGCTCTACCAGCTGAGCTACTTTCGCATACCGCTTTCTTTCAAAAGCAAGGCAAAGATACAACATTCACTTTTGTATTTCCAAATTAATTAGGGAAAAAAAATGAAAAAAAAGGACGTTTTTATTCTGTTGCTTTTCTATTGCTGATTATTAGTAGTTTATGTATCTTATGATTTATAAACTCCCTATCTCTCAAGAGATTAGTGTCCAATATTATATACAAACGATTTGTAGCGACCTTGTACGCAAGGTCTCCAATATTATATACAAACGATCTGTAGCGACCTTGCACGCAAGGTCTCGAATATTATATACAAACAATTTGTAGCGACCTTGCATGCAAGGTCTCCAACGCCAGTATTGTTTAAAGCAAACGAATCGTCAAAGGATAATGGTAGTTTCCGCCATCTTTGGCTTTTATACCTCCCATTATAGAACAAACAACAGAGACAATCCAAAGAATAGGTAAAATGGCAAAGCCAATCAAAACAAAACACAAAGCCCCAGCAATGGCATACCAAATGGTCATACTAATCTGAAAGTTTAGGACTTCTTTACCATGATAGTCAATAAATTCGGACTCATTTTTTTTGTTTAGCCATACCAACAAAGGAATGACAATATTAAAAGGGGGGAAAAAAGAACCAACCATTGCCCCAATATGGGTAAACATGGCCATTTTGTTTTCTTCTTCGTGTGCAATAATTTCTTCCATTGAATTATTTATGTTGATTACTAAGTAAAATGGAATAAATAAGTTGAGCTCAAATTTGAAGCAGAGATTTTGCGAGATTTAAGGAAAAAAGCACAGTCTTAGCAGCACTAAGGCGAGCATTTTTGACGCAGAAGGTCGTGAAATCTCAAGTCAAATGGCTCTAATTATTTTTTTCGTTTTACTAATATAACTGTTAAAAATAATCAAATAGTTCCTTATTGAACCTTACCTTTGCCAATTATGGTTTATTTGACTAGAAGGGAACGCTTTAATGCTGCTCATAGGTTATACAATAATCAATGGTCAGAGGAAAAAAACCGAGAGGTATTTGGAAAATGTGCCAATGAAAATTTTCATGGACACAACTTTGAACTATTTGTGACTGTCAAAGGGGAGGTTGACCCTGAAACAGGTTTTGTGGTCAATGCACATCATTTGAGCAAAGTAATCAAACAAGAAATTGTTGAAAAATTGGACCATATGAATCTCAACAAAGATGTTGATTTCTTAGAGGGAATTCTACCTTCAAGCGAAAACATAGTCATTGCTATATGGAAAAAGTTGGAAGTTTTGCTAGACGACTGCCAATTGCATTGCATCAAATTGATTGAGACAGAAAACATTTATGTGGAGTATTTTGGTTGATCTAAGGATAATCCCTTGCGGTTGCCCAGAATAATGTAAGGGCAATCCCTTGCGGTTGCCCCAAAATAATGTAAGGGCAATCCCTTGCGGTTGCCCAAAATAATGTAAGGGCAATCCCTTGCGGTTGCCCAGAACAATAGACTGTTCTCTTCCCAATTGCAACAATACTTTCAATAAAAGAGTAATGTATAAATAAAATAAACCAGCAAATCGTTATTATAATTCTAGAAGTAAAATCAACTAAATAAGTTGAGTCAAATGACTCTATCGTACCGCCGATGCGGCTATTTATTTCGTTTTACTAAGTTAAACATAAAGCAATCGTAAAAAGAAAATATGGAAGAAATCAAAATAGGAGAAAATTACACTCGAAAGGATAGTTACAATGAAGAAACAACCCAAGAATTGATGCAAATGTATGCCTCTATTATTACAGGCATCAATGAAGATGTAGAACGTGAGGGTTTGGTCAAAACACCCGAAAGAGCCGCCAAAGCTATGCAATTTCTAACCCATGGATATGCAATGGATGCGGAAGCCATCTTGAGAGGGGCAATGTTTGAAGAACCCTATAGCGAAATGATCATTGTCAAAGACATAGAAGTCTATTCATTGTGTGAACACCATCTACTACCTTTCTTTGGAAAAGCACACATCGCCTACATTCCCAATGGACACATTGTTGGACTGAGCAAGTTGCCACGCATTGTAGATGTTTATGCTCGAAGATTGCAAGTTCAAGAACGATTGACCCATCAAATTTTGAACTGTATTGACAAAACCTTGCAACCACTTGGTGTGGCAATTGTCATTGAGGCACAACATTTGTGTATGATGATGCGTGGAGTAGAAAAGCAAAACTCACTTACAACCACTTCTGCTTTTGTCGGGGAATTTGAAAAAACGCAAACTAGGAACGAATTCATCAGTTTGATTGGTAAATAAACATATAATACTGTCCTATATATATACATACTTGTACTATATAATGGTCATTTTGTTGGCTATTTCTCTTTTTGAAAGCCGATTTGTGACCAAAAAATCATATTTTTTTTGCATCTTTGTGTTACTGATTAATTAATACTATGCAAGCATACATTTTTACTGGACAAGGTTCACAATTTGTTGGAATGGGAAAGGAACTCTATGAGACTTCTGAGCAAGCTGTAGAGTTTTTTGAGCGTGCCAACTCACTTTTGGGTTATGACATTATGAAACTAATGTTTGAGGGCGACCCTAATGAACTGAGACAGACAAAAAACGCCCAACCTGCTATTTTCTTACTCTCAATGGTGATCGCCAAAACAACCAGAGAGTTCAAACCTGATATGGTCGCTGGGCACTCGCTTGGTGAGCTTTCTGCTTTGGTCACGGCTCGTGCCTTATCTTTTGGGGATGGGCTTAAGTTGGTTCAAAAAAGAGGCGAACTTATGCAAAGAGCTTGTGAGGCTACTCCTTCTACTATGGCAGCAGTACTAGGTTTGGAAGATGAAATCGTTGAAGAGGTTTGTTCCAAAATTGACGAAGTTGTTGTTCCTGCCAATTACAATAGTCCTGGTCAATTGGTGATTTCGGGTACACTCAAAGGGGTTGAGATAGCTTCTGAGAAACTAGTCGAAGCAGGTGCTAGAAAATGCATCAAACTCAATGTGGCTGGTGCATACCATTCACCAATAATGAGTCCTGTTGTCGAAGAGTTTATTGAAGCACTCGAAACGGTTAAGTTTAAGGAACCCATCTGCCCAATCTACCAAAATGTAGATGCGCAGCCTTCAATTGATCCCAACGAAATTAAAGCCAAATTGGTAAAGCAAATTACGGCTCCTGTTTTATGGAAAAATACCATCCTTAATATGAATGAAGATGGAGCTAGAAGCTTCTTTGAAATTGGCCCTAAGCCAGTACTAACAGGAATGGTAAGAAAGATTACGGGAAGAGAAATGACTGTTTCTATTACAGGAAAAAAAACGGATGCCGTTAGCTCTACTAGCTAATCAACATCCGTGCACCCAAGGTAAATACCGTTTATTTTTTGCTTAAATTTTTCTAAAAAGCAAATCCTACACTGAATCGCATCTCTACGGGCCAACCTCTTGTCAAGCTAAACAAGGCATTGTCAACGAGGTTCCCGTTATTTACAATTTTATATCTTTTCAAACCTCCAAACAAATCCAAAGATATATTTTTCTTGCTGCCAACAAACCATTGGCTTCCTACGCCAAATCCGCCACCAAATGCAGTCAAGTTTTCTGTTGTGCTTTCAATTATATCTTCACCAATCGCTTCGCCCACTTCATTTATAGGTGTTGTAATTTTTTCTATTTCTCCTTGGTGGGTACCAGCCGATAATTTTCCTTGCAAATAAAATCCTTGAGGAGCATTGTTGCCCTTGCCTGTATAAACTCTTACAAATGGGTCAAGCTTAAATCCTTTGTTCAAACCCGAAAAGTGGGTAAAGGCAAGACCACCAGAAATATTGCTGGCAAATGCATGTTCCAATTGTATATTGCTTTGCTTTAGTAAAAGCGAAATAGGTCGAGTTGAAATTACTGTACGTGGATCATCTCCAAATTTGCTGTTGTTTTGTGCCATGGTGCCTGCAGAAAATAAAAATAACATCAAGGCAATCATCATTGTTTGTTTCATCTCACTGAATTTTAAAATTTCAGGTTCTTTGACAATTCTCAAAGAACGAAAGGTTATATCTCAATATAGAGTAAAAACTATTTTAAATTCAGATGATTTTGAGCTCAATACATCTTTTGTTTAGTAAAATGGAGTAAATAAGTTGAGCCAAAATTTGAAGTAGAGATTTTTTGAGATTCAAGGAAAAAAGCACAGTCTTAGCAGAGCTAAGGCGAGCATTTTTGACCGGTCCGCCGGTGCGGCAGAAGGTCAGAAAATATCAAGTCAAATGGCTCTAGTTATTTATTTCGTTTTACTTAGTATGTTGTATAAGAGCCTTTTATTGGAATTTGGTTTAATTCCTCATATCAGATTTTTTTAATTATTAAATTTATTGGACGGAACGCTGGGGCTTCGGACGAAGGTGACTCCCCGCTTTTCATTTCTATGGCGGCATCAGGGAATAAATGATAGGGACACTGCCACGCACGTACAGATCCCGATGCATCGCAGGATGCGTCTCCACGAACCACATACACACCGCTACGCTCTAGCAATGCCGCCATATCCATTACAATCGGGCGTATCTATCGCATCTCTACCACCTTCCGTTGCATCTTTCAACCATCCGCTTCACGCCCTGCTTCTTTTGCCCCAAAAGAAAACCCAAATACAAAAAATATTAGAAATTAGATTTAAATATGTCATGCGTATATGAACTTTATGTTAAAAAAATTACTCTTATTTTTATAATTTGAACTAAATTTATATATATTTGTATGTTACTATTTGGTTGATACTTAAAAACTTATCTTACAACAACAACTCAATGCTTGTCTTAACTAGATGGAAAAGCAATTTCTTACCCCAATAATCAA
>JAHDIA010000485.1 GCA_020631035.1 Chitinophagales bacterium
AGGGCTAATTTTTGATTTGGACGGAACGTTTTTGGCTTCGTTTGTATAGGGTCTCCCCGCTATCCGCTTTTACTCCTCCCCTGTAGACGTTGCAGGCAACGTCTCTACGGGTGCGGGGTAACCGCTACTATCGGGCGTAGGATCGTTTGTTTTTATCCTTCGTTGGGCATTTTTCTGCTCCCGTTTTGTGTAGATAATTTGTGAATTTTCTCTACGGATTTTGGAATTGGAAGAGGAGGATGTAGCGGGTGGATGAATGTTAAAACGCAGGGCAAAACATGCGCCCGATAACCAGAGTGAATGTAGCCTAGAACCACTGACGTTGCCCCAAAAGAAACCAAAAAATAAAACTTTTTGTTATATTCGGTATATGAAAAAGCAGGAGCATCCAAACATACAAACAAAACTCAATACTGGTGATTATATATGGGAAGCCATCGCACTTTTGTCATTGCTTGCCTTGATTGCAATACCTATATTTTTCTATTCGAGTTTGCCCAATCAGATTCCTGTGCATTATGATTTTTCAGGCACGCCCGACCGATTTGGGAGCAAAGCGAGTTTGTTTGCTTTGCCAGCGATAGGATTGTTCCTTTATTTGTTGTTGACGACTGTGAACAAATATCCTAAATTGTTTTCTTTTTACAATCGAGCCAAAGCAGAGCATTTTGCGTACCACTATGGGATTGCAACTTGGATGACTCGTGCCATTAAAGCGATTGTTTTGTTTGGATTGGCATACATCAACTGGGGGAGTGTACAAACTGCTTTGGGAAAGTGGGCAGGATTGAGTACTTGGTTTTTGATCGTGTTTTTAGGCTCTTTGTTTGGTGTGATAGGATGGTACTTGTATAAAGCAAATCAGCATAAATGAATTATTATCTTTCTTTACAATTAGAAATATTTCACCGTCATTTGAGTGAATCGGGCATACCGCCATTTTTAGCCTACATTTTATTGGGCTTGTTGTTTGTGGGATTGTCCGTTGTTATTTTTACGAGCTTAGATTCAGCTTACGCACCCTATGTTTATGCCTTATTGGGTTTGAGTTTACTAAGTCCTTTGAGCAATGCAAAACGAAATGATTTTTTAAAAAGCTGTTTTTCTGGACAAGATCGTTTGAAAGTTAGGGTATTGGAAAATGTTTTGTGTAGCTTACCCTTTGTTGGTTTTTTATTGTATCAAGGAGCCTTTGTGGTGGCATTGCTTTTGGTAGTGGGAGCAGCGGCTTTGGGCAGTTTTCAATTAAATATTAAATCCAATCACAGCATTCCTACCCCCTTTGGCAAACGACCATTTGAATTTACCATTGGCTTTAGAAAAACGTTCTATTTTATAGCTCTCTTGTATTTTGTGGCATTTATGGCGATAGTGGTTGGCAATTTTAAATTGGCGATTTTTACACCAATGATGATTTACTTTATTTGTTTGATATATTACAATGAAGTAGAGGATGCCTTTTTTGTATGGAATTTTGCAGGCAGCCCCCAACAATTTTTATGGAGCAAAATGAAAGAGGCATTGATAAATGTGTCCATTTTGTGTGTGCCTTTGATTGTCGCTTTGTGTGTATGTTTTCCAAGTAAAATCTTGATTATTTTGGGTTTTCAGTTTTTTGGAGTGCTTGCCTTGATGTCTGCATTGTTGACCAAATATGCGGCATTTCCGAAAAAGCCCAATGTGCCAGAAGGTTTGTTGTTGACCATTTGTATTTTGGCTCCACCATCTTTATTGGTGGTTGTACCGTTTTTGTACTATAGAGCTACCAAAAAATTAAAAAGTGTTTTAAATGATCCTAATTGAAAATTTATCAAAAACTTATGGCTCCAATCGGGTGCTAAACAATTTGTCCATTGCTTTTGACCAAGGCAAGGTGTATGGAATTGTTGGAGAAAATGGAGCGGGCAAAACGACCTTCTTTAAATGTATTGCGGGCTTACATGGCTATGAAGGTACCATTGAAAGTAATTATGCACCTTTAAAAGAACATTTGGGTTTCTTACAAACAGACCCTTATTTTTTATCAAAGATGACTGGAAGGGAATACTTGCAATTGTTGTGCAATGTCCGCAAGAAAAAAGTATCCAATTTTGATGAGAAAAATATATTCAATTTGCCACTGAATCGCTATGCAGCTGATTATTCTACAGGAATGAAGAAAAAGTTGGCACTGACTGCTCTGCTCCTACAGGAAAATGGATGTTTTATTTTGGATGAGCCTTTTAATGGGGTAGACATTCAAAGCAATATGATTATTACAGAACTCATCCACAAATTGAAATCTTTGGATAAAACGATTTTGATTTCTTCACATATTTTTTCTACCTTGAGCAATACTTGCGATGAAATTTATTTGCTTAAACAGGGCAGTTTTGTACGCCATGTTTACAAGGAAGATTTTGAGGATTTGGAAAAAGAAATGATGGATCGCACTGTTGGAGATAGTATCGAAAAATTACAATTGAAATAAACTGAGTTTGAAATAGAAAAACAATTAAATAAAAAATCTCTGCGCCAAGTGGTTTTTGGTGTGTGTGGCAGTTTGCTTTTTATTTACATTGCCTTCCGTGCCTATGCTATGGGGATGACGCACGATGAAGCTTATTCTTTTTTCTTGGTACACACCAATTATTTGAAGGCTTTGGGGGCAACCGCCAATACGCATTGGTTGAATAGTCTGGGGCTTAAAATAGCTGACTTGTTTGACCTACATCAGCCTTTGTTCTTGCGTTGGCATAGTGTGTTTGCTTTTGCCTTGTATGCTTTTTTTGTGTATAAACTAAGTGCTTTCCTCAAGTCTTATGCGGCTATTGTTTTGATGCTCGCTCTTTTTTTCTTCAATTTATTTACACTCGAATACTTTTCTTTGGCAAGAGGCTATGGCTTGGCATTTTGTTTTTTGATGGGGTCGATTTATTTTGCTTGTAAAATCATTGCAAACAATGAGGTAAAAGAAAAAGATTTTTTAGGAGCCTTTGCCTTGGGAACCTTGGCGGTGGCTTCCAATTATACAACATTGTTTCAGTTTGCGGCTTTGAGTTTGTTTTTGTTTGGGGTTTTGTATCGTCAAACAAAAGATGTAGGGATATTTTTTAAAGCCAAATGGAAATATGCCACATTGCTTTTTTTGATTACTTGTGGAGTCGCAACCACCAATCTTTTGTTGATAAAATTCATTACCGATGATTTGCATTTTGGTGGAGACCATTCCTTTGTGAGTGAGACAATGAATGGTATCTGGGCATTTATGTTGTACTTGCCAATGGAGGGGGCTTGGACAAGTACTTGGTCGGTTTATTTTACAAGTTTTTCGGTCTTGGTGTTACTGGCTATGATTGCTATATTGGTGTGGGGCATTGTACAAAAAAAATGGCTGTTGGTCTTTCCCACTTTTTTATTTTGGTTTCATTTTGCATTGTGTGAATTGACGCATTTTTTATTTGCTACCCCTTTCCCTTATTTTAGAACGGCACTTGTCCTCTTTGCTGGAATGGCATTGAGTTTTGTTTTTTGGGTAGACCAATGGAATGTTTCAGATAAATTAAAAACAAGTCTGGTAAGTATGTTGGCAGTAAGTATGTTGACTTATCTTGTGATGACTACTCCCTTGACTCGTTCTTATGAATGGATCAAACATTCGGAAACAGAGGATGTTTTAAATAGTGTGCTTCAAGCGTCTGATAAGTCTGTACAAGACATCAAAATATTGTGTGATGATGGAGTGTATCCTATCTGGAAAAATTATTACTCGCAATTGGAAACAGACCCTTTCCCAATGCAATATGATATTTATTATGATTTAAATAAAATGGATTCAGATGAAGAACGATTGAACAAAATTCGACAATACGATTTTGTCATCTGTCGCACTAGAAATGTCTTGCCTGTTTTGCAATCCTCTAAAGGAATACAAGAATTGAAATCATTTGAACAGTCTGGTATACTGATTTTTGAGGTGCCCTTTCCTTCGACAAGCTCAGGGAACGCCAAATAATGATATTGGGGTTTCCCCTTCGAGAACCTCAGGCTACATCAACGACTAGGTTGACTAGTAGGTTGAGATGTGGCTTGTTTGTTTCCATCAAAACAGCAGAGTGGATTGCCTGTTATGCCAATATCGCTCAAATTGCGACCCGCTTTGAGATTGGTGATGGGAATAGACATACCCATTGCCGTCAATTCATGGGATTTGGGGAGCATTACGCCTGTGGGCATTTTTTCCCAATCTGCCCAAGTCGCTTCGAGTCCACCGACTGGAATGATTTCGACCCACATTTTGTAGCTTTTGGGCAAACCATTTTCGTCCAATATCCAAAGGTAGGAATCGCCAGGGGTAACGCCGCCACTTCCGTAAGTGACCATCAAGCCTTTGCTTCCGTCTTCGAGTTCTACTATGCTGCGTTTTACGCCTTCGTCAAAGACTTTGGTTGGAGCGATGACCCAGAAGGAGTCATTGCAGAAAAAGCTCCAAGCTTCGTCGGTGAGTTTTTTTCGGGTTTCTCCTTTTTGTTTGACACCTCCTACTTCTACTGTGCTTGTTGAGAGATCGCTTAAATTTAAAAGGACTTTGTTTTCTTCCCACGTAACCAGAACGGCGTTTTGCTGTTTGTCCCATAGGAAGGAATGACGGTCAGCGAAAGTCCATTGTAGAACATTGGTTTGGTCCCAAGCGTCTTTGTTGACAGCTTGTAGCATTTTTTGAGCGAGCTGGTCGGCTTCGGCTGATTGTACGCCTTGTGGACGGGATTCGTTGAGGTAAAAGTAAGAGCCTACTGCAAAAGCAATAAAGAGTAGGAAAAGAATGCCAAGAACCAAGAGTATTTTTTTAAGCATTGGATTGGGTTTGAGTACTATAGCCATTGACTGATACCGATTCATCGGTATCAAATGTTTATACAATCAAGATATAAAATATATTTGACACGAACACAGAAAAAGAAATTATTTATAACGAAGGGATGAAACACTGAACATGCCTTCTACGCCGAAACGTCGGACCGCCGATAGGAGTGGTTAGCTCCCGCCCTTTGTTGATCTATTTTTTGTGGCAATATAATTTCTAAGGGCGGGACTAAAAACGGATAGC
>JAHDIA010000486.1 GCA_020631035.1 Chitinophagales bacterium
AAAAATGGCTTTTTGTTTGACATTTGTAATGTAATCAATTGGAAAGCTTCTAAAGTATAAGCTTAAAATTAATTACTGGTTTCGATCCGAAACACAAGAAGAGAGTTCAAAGTATATTTTAAAATTTACAGAGTCAAATCTGAATTTTAAAATACGGGGAATTGTTTGTCCCTATCTAAATAATATTACAATTTGTTTTACTCTCTTCTTTGCCATCGGATGCCTACAAAGCTTAGTGTTCGATGGCATTTTTATTTTGATATTTTTTGTGTACACATGAATCAATTTTTTTTAACTTATTTTCTAATCTGTAAAATTTAACAAAATGAATTTTCAAAAAATTATGAACAAAGGATTATTTTTAATGGCTTGTTTGATGGCATTTGGTTTAGTTGCCAATGCCCAATGGAACAGCCCAGAGGGAACAACAAAAACTTATACTACAGATAATGTGGGTATTGGAACTACAAACCCTCAATTCAAATTAGATGTTTCTGGAGACATCAGAGGTGGGTGGATGAGAGTAAAAGAGCAAAAAGGATTGTTCTCTCAATCCTATGGCATTAGATTTCAAGCGATGAATTCTAGCTTTTGGAGATTGCGTTCTGATAAAGGACTGCAATTTTACACCAGAGCAGATGAACGTATTGGAGATATCTTCTACGATGGAGCCAATGGATTTGGTTTAAGAGATGCTGATTGGAACTGGGTTATTAAATCAGAAAAAGATGATTACATTTCATTCTCAGTTGACAATAGTGAAGGCATGCGCTTAAATGCTGAGGGTAATCTCTTAATTGGTACAACCTCAACACCTACTATTAATTCCTCTGCAAATTACCGTTTGTATGTCAATGGAGGTGGTTTGTTCAAAGAAGTAAAAGTAGAAACAGGTTGGGCTGACTATGTATTTGAAGCAGACTACAAATTGACGCCATTAAACGAAGTTGCCGAAACAATCGAAGAAAAAGGACATTTACACAATACTCCTTCAGCCGAAGAAATTGCAGCCCAAGGTGGTGTAGCATTGGGTGAAATGACTGTGAATCAACAAGAAAAAATTGAGGAAATTTTCTTGCACCTTATTCAGATGAATGAGAAAATCGAACAATTGGAAGCAGAGAATGTGCAGTTGAAAATGCAATTGAAGTAAGTTTGTGAGTAATTGAATTGGTTGATTGGTTGGGTAATTTCTTAATCTCCCTAATTCCTTAATAAACTTAATTATCAAAGCTAGGCGTGAAGCGGATGGAGGTGTTTTTTAGACGAAGGACTGAAAGGTGCGATGCCTACGCCTGATAGTAGCGGTTACCCCGCAATGTAGGGGTAGTGCCTTGTGCCTACCCCAAATGAGGAGTAAAAGCGGATAGCAGGGACACATGACTGTTTGAAAAATCAACCTTCCGTTCTCAGTCAATATCAACCAATTCATAATTTATAACTTACAATTCACAATTAAAAAAAATAGTGTCTTTGTTTCTATAAAGTATTGAAACGATGAATCCTTAATCAATGCTTTTAGAAACAGACTTCCTTTTACACTCAACATTTTTAAAACGACGATGAATCCGAAAAAGTGGTCAGTACAATAGTAGTGGCTGATTGCTTTTTCTTTGGAGTTGAGTGTACTGTAAAAATACATATTTTAACCTAAAAATAATAAACGATGAAAAATATATTATGCCTTATGGCTTGTATGATACTCGTATTGTGTAGTGTGCAAGCTTGGGGGCAATCAATAGAAAAAAAAGATTTTTGTGGAACTGCTAAGGTACACAAAGAGTACCTAGAAAAAAATCCAGAAGCCAAAACCAAACAAGGTGAGGTTTTGAAGAGATTTTTAAAAGAAGCACAGAAATTTATAGCAGAAAAAAAAGATCCCAATTCAGATTATTACAAAAATGGCGATGGTGATTACATCATTCCTGTAGTCTTTCACAATGTATATGGAAAGGAAGAAGGGGTGGAGTACATTACTGAGGCAGATGCCAAAAATGCCATTGATCGTTTGAATCAAGACTTTAGTGGATTAACAGCCGATTTGGCAAACAATCCAGATTGTAGCTTGAGTCCACTTCCTGGTGTATTTACAGCTGATTGTGAAACAGAGCTTTCTACAACAGCAGGAGTTGCGAATATAACATTTCGCTTGGCAGAAAAAGACGAATTTGGAAATCCCACAAATGGAATCACGAGAAATAAGTCTAACGTAACCTATCAATCGGTTGGAGATTCTAAAACTTTGAGAGAGATTATTCAATGGGATAGAGCTACCTATTTGAATGTTTATATTGTGCATCAGTCAAATGCTCCTTCTTCTGGAGTGGCCCAATATCCTGACTGGTCAGATGGTGAGACACAAAAAAAATGGGATGGAATAGCAATGGCGTATTGGTCCTTTAGAGAAGGTTTGAATGACTATCAGTATGGTAATTTTGTTTCAATCATTACACACGAAGTTGGGCACTGGTTGGGCTTGCGTCATATTTGGGGAGATGATTTTGCAACAGACCGTTGTGCAACAGACGATTTTGATTTTTTAGACATAGGATCTAGTGAGTATGAAGAGGAGTATATGGAGATAACAGATATTACGGGTAATATATTTAATGATACTCCACCTTGTAAGGGACATGATTTTGCAACAGGGGTATGTGGGGTCGTACCACAGAGTACTTGTAATGGTGTAGATTATCAATACGATAATTTTATGGACTATACTCCTTGTGCCAGACTGTTTACAGAGGGGCAAGTCAATTTTATGGAATGTATACTCAATAGTAGCTTGTCGGATAGGAATATGATTCAAGATAATTTAACCAATGCCCTTTACAATACCGACCCAAACAATACGGGAGTTGATATGATGGTTTCACGGGTAGTTTTTGGCAATGAGACATTTGAGGAAAATCCTTGTAACTTGGGGCAAGTTACAACAGTAATTCCGATTACGTTAATAAATGCAAGCTTTAATCCTAATTATGTTCCAGCTTCAGCTACGCCCATAACTTTACCTAGTTCATTTTATAGTTTCCAATTGCCCAACAATTCGGGTTTGCTAGCTGAGATACAAATAGTCAGTGCAAATAGTGCGACGATGCGTTTGAATGGTATTTGGAATACACCAAGTGATATAGAAGAATTGGAATTTAGATTTAATAACTATGGAAGTGGCATTCCTTTATTTGCAAATGGTTTGACAATGAACCAATCAGAAAGAAGCAAAAGATTGAATGTACGTCATTATGAAGTGAATGGAGGTACTAGGTATTTTGATGTTTGTCCCAATTTTCAAGTAGGACCTAACAGTATGTATCAAGGATTCTTTGATGTATCGGGTAAATACTGTTTTCTAGGTTATGAATATGGTAATTTCTTTTTAGCTACACAAAATGAAGATATAAAGTTTTGTACAGGCTTTTATGGCGATATTGAGCCTTTTGCAGCAGGAGACATCATTGATAATAACTCTGGTAATTATGTGAGTTTTGTAAAGAGAGTTGAAGCTCAAACAGGAGGATTTATTAAAACAGATAACATCACAACTGATTCTGAGGGTTATTTTTATGTTGGCTTTAGAGAAAATTTAGGATGTGGAGATAATTATGGTTGGATACGTTTGCAACTGGTTAATTGTGGAGATGGAGATCAATTAATACTTCATGATTACAAAATAAATCAGAATAATGGGACTAATGCAAATATTGTAGCAGGTCTTTTGTCTGAACCTATCATAACTTTTTCTGGAAATATTTTTGAAGAAAGTATAAACAATGATGGTTCTTTTTCAGAAGTCATTCACTTAAAACTGGAAGGAACCTCCGCTTCATTTACATCAAATGCGGCCAATCACGTATTTATTACAGGTCCAAGTAGTGAGATGCTTGATTTTCAGTTTACGGTTTTAAATGCCCAAGAAGCCCAGTTGAGTATCATCAATGCATACAATCCTACTATAGAACAAGAATTGTATCATCTGACTTTTGCCCCTCAAGCTTTTAATGCGAGTTTGCCCAATTTACAGTTGGGATGTGGAGGGAAGATAGTAGTGGATTATTACAATCCCTCAACGAGTATTGTTGCCTCACCAACAGATGGGGGATTTGATGCTCAACAATTTGCCAGTATTGTAGATGTCTTTGATTACAGTGCCTTGAATCCTGTTTTGGTGGGAGGAAGTGCTATGTTGAGTGTGAGTTTACAACCATTGGAAAATGTGACAGCGGCTTGTTGGTTGAATGGAGTACTTAATGGAGCAGTTGAACCTGGATTTAGTATTTTTTCTCCAGATGTACATGTTTGGCAAGTACAAGTATATTGTCAAGTGGGGGAACCCAAAAGGGCATTGCCTTTGGCAGCAGGTACTTTACCTACTGGCGGGGCTTATACAACTACCGAAAATGGAGGTTTTACAGAACTATGTGAATCAACTACTACAATTACGCCAGGTAATATATATTTGCCATATTCAGACTTGACTCCCTTTACAGAGGATGCTTATATTGCACTAAAAATTCTTCATAATTGCAATGAAGAATACTATGCTTGGGTTAAAATAGATTTAACAGGAGATACACCAATAGGGGAACTTATGTTTATGAGTCAAGAAGCAAACAATCCTATTCCTATGGGAGATTTTAGTGGCTATATATGTATTCCATCTGAAAGTAATATAGATGATTTTAATTATTTAGGAGTAGGTAGTGTTGTACTCAACGGAGAAAATGGTACTGCCATTAACAATACCAATACAAGTGGACAAGATGTGTATAGTGACTATACTGGATTGCCTGCTGTTGAATTAAATGCTGGAAGTACTTATCCAATTGAATTGGAAGAAGAGACAAGTGCTTCTTTTGATGAAAATTGGGAAGTCTGGATCAATGTCAACAATGATCCCTTATTCCCTGCCTCTGAAGCGGTATTAAGTGGTTCTGAAGGCAATTATGCTATTACTGTTCCAAGTGACTTGCCCAATGGAATATACACTATGCGTATTACACGTTCAAGTAGTTCAATAGTAAATGGTTGCAGTGATTTTCTTTATGGAGAAGCAGAGGATTACATAATTGTTGTAAGTAGTGGT
>JAHDIA010000487.1 GCA_020631035.1 Chitinophagales bacterium
GATGCTGGAGATATAATCATCATTAAAGATGCAGTGGGCAATACAATGGATGCCTTGTCTTATTCTAGAGCTTGGTACAGAGACAATGCCAAATCCAGTGAAGGTGGATGGTCTCTTGAACTCATAGATCCAAACTATATCTGTCAAGGTTCTGTTAGTTGGGGGGCATCGGTTGACCCTAGTGGCGGTACACCTGGAAGAGCCAATTCGCTGACCGAAATTCCAGCCGATAGTCAAGCTCCTGAATTGCTTCGAGCAGAGGCAGAAAATTCTATTACCATCAAATTGTATTTTGATGAATTTTTGGATTTTAGCAATGCCTTGAGTTTGAGTAACTTTAGTTTTTCACCAAGCCTTACACCCATTTCTAGTAGAAGCGAAGGCGAAAACAAAGTCATTATAGAATTGGATGCTCCTATGCAAGCAGGGCAAATTTATACCATAAGCGTCAACAATTTAACAGACTGTGCTGGCAATACCATTGGAGTCAGTAATACCGATACTTTTGGTTTGCCACAAACTGCTCAAATTGGCGATGTGGTCATCAACGAGATTATGTTTGCACCTTCATCGGGTGGGGCACGCTATGTTGAGTTGTACAACAAATCTGACAAAGTTGTTGACCTATCTACTTGGAACATTGGCAATGGAGCTAGCGAAAATCCAGATTCCATTACAAGTATCAAAAGCATCAGTAGTCAAACACTCAGTATTTTACCTGACGAATATATGGTCTTGACCACCAATATCGCTTGGGTACTCAACCAATATGGAGCCTGCAACCCATTGAACAAAGGAGGATTGTGGGAAACGAGTCTTCCCTCTTTCCGTACTTCTCAAGACGTAGTGGTCATTTTTGACCAAGAATCGCAAGACATTATATTGGATAGAGTTGCCTATGACAGCGATTGGCAACATACCATACTCGATAATACCAAAGATGTTGCCTTGGAACGCATAGACCCCAATGGTCCCTCACAAGATCAAAACAATTGGCAAACCGCTTCTGCGACCTCTTGTTATGGGACGCCTACTTATAGAAATTCTCAATTTGTAGAACTCGGTATCAATCTCGACGAAGCCCTCACCATTGAACCCAAGGTCTTTTCTCCTGATCAAGATGGCTTTAGAGACTTTACCCAAATTTACTACCAATTTGAGGAGACAGGCAATGCTTTGAGCATCACCATTTTTGACGACAATGGTCGTAAAATTCGCCGCCTTGTCAACAATGATGTCGTAGGGCAAACAGGCAATTACAAATGGGATGGAACCGACGACAATGGCGACAAAGCGCCCATCGGTATTTACATCATCGTCACCGAAGCTTTTACCCTCGATGGTAATACCCAAACAGACAAAACGACCTGTGTTATTGGCGGCAATCTTGATTAAAATTCTTTGCCCCCTAAAAAAGCGTAGGATGTTGCGGATGGATGAACGCTTGTACGAAGCCTAAAGTATGCGTCGGTTAACCAGACCAAGACGTAGCCTTGGAGTCTGGTACGTTGCCCCATAAAAAATAAAAACCTATAAATATCTAGTAAGCAAGTCTTAACCTTCGACTGTGGTAGGGTGTCTAACAAACAAGCTCCTGAGGCTGTATTGGTCGTCAATGGAATATTATAAACATCGCAAAGACGGGTCAATATTTGTACGTCTGATTCGTGGGGTGATTGCCAAGTGGATCTCTAAAAAATATGGTTTGAGACTACTTATGGCAACTAAATAGAACAAATGCACGTTTTAAGAAGCAAATTGGGTAATGTTGAAAGAAACAACTAGTATTTGGGCATTACTGACTTAATGGGATTACTGATTTTACAGTATTGAGAACATCTTTAATTTAAATAAGTATTGAATAATATTGGGATTGGGAATACACAAATGTTAATTGTGTAAACAGAAAACTTATATACATACTCTAACAAAAACACAATACCATGATCGTTCAATTGTCAAATTATTTTTTTAGAGCTGCCCCTGAAGATAGGCAAATTATTGCCAATTTATGTGAGGCTTTTCAAGACAATCAAAGAATGAAAGCCTTGCTTGGAAAGCGCAGCAATGCCTTTCAAAAAGGCTTAAATATCATTATCGCTTATTGCTATTTTATGGTAAAAAAGTTAGATGGGATTTTTATCTCCTCTAATCGCTCCACCTATTTGTTGTACTACAAAAAAAGCCATTTTTACTCTACTTTTTTTGATCGTTTGCGCTATCTCTATATGGCACTTTTTGTCATTGGTGCCAAACGTTTGCCCAAGATATATTTAAGAGAAAAATTCATCAAAGGGATTCGGAAAAAAGCCATTGAGGAAAATGGAGACCAAGATTATTGGTACATCTGGTTTTTGGCACAAAACATCAATGAAAAAAGCATCAAAGGCTTGGTAGAAGCCAAAAACCACATCTTACAATTGGTCCAAGATTCGGATTTGCCCATTTATATGGAAACAACAGAGGAACGATTACTAGCGATGTACGAAAGAGTGGGATTCCAATTCTATACTTGCGAAGTACAGGAAAAAACTGGCTTAAAGGTATGGTTTGGAAGATTGGGAAAGTAGGGTAAATAATTTTGGTACAATTAAAATCGTAAAATCATGAACAGAATAAGTTTTAAAAGAGACGAAACAGATCAAGTGTTTCTGAATACATTGAAAACGAGAGTCAATCAATATTTTAAAGAAAACAATCTTCAAAAAACAGGCAATAAAACTTCTATTGGGAAGGCATTGTTTTTATTGTTGGTTTATTTGATTGCTTTTGTTGCCCTCTTTTTTTCGACCAGTCTTTTGCAAGCATATATTTGTTATGCTGCAATGGGGGTACTGACCATTTTTGTGGCTTTGAACATTGCCCACGATGCTGCTCATTCAACCTTTTCGTCTAAGAAATGGATCAACAAAAGCATCTTGTATACCTTTGACTTTTTGGGTGCTAGTGGATACTTGTGGAAATTAAAACACGTTTATTCGCACCACCTACATGTCAATATCCCCAATATGGATGCGGACATCAAACAGAGCAATTTGGTACGCATATTTCCCAATGCCCCCTTTCTAAAATTCCACCGTTTCCAGTATTTGTATATGCCACTTTTGTATGCCTTTTATACCTTGGTTTGGCTGTGTTTTCGAGATTTTCGAGACTTTTTTCAGACAGACATCAGTGGCAAACCCCATCACCAGCATCCTAAAAGAGAATATGTAAAGCTGTTCTTGGGGAAATTTATTTTCTTTGGGCGAATGTTGTTGTTGCCCTATTTGTTGTTGCCTTTTTCGTTTGGGCAAATATTCTTGGGTTTTGTGCTTTTTCATATGTGTGCCAGTTATACTGTGGCTCTTGCTTTGATTTCGGCACACGTAGGGGAGCATTCGGTCTATCCAGCACCCAACGAAAACGGAAAAATGGAACAATCGTGGGTCAGACATCAAATTGTGACCACTTCCGATTTTGCCACCAACAATCGCCTCATTACGCATTTGTTTGGAGGCTTTACTCACCACGTAGTCCACCACGTTTTTCCCAATATTTGCCACATTCATTATCCCAAATTAACGCCTATTCTCATTCAAACTTGTAGAGAGTTTGGAATGCCTTATCAGTGTACGCCTACTTTGGGTGGAGCTGTGATGTCACACTTTAAGTTTTTAAAAATGAGAAGCAAACAAAATTTAGCGGTTGGGTATTTGGAGGAGATGTAGGATAAATGGGGGGAGTAAATTAGAAAGATAGCAGTCTATGTATTAAATTCCCCCCAAATAAAATACAAAACGATGCTACTCAATTTTAGTGCAAGAGGTTTATTGGTCGAAAACAAAAAAGTCTTGTTTGTAGAATACATCATTGGTGGAGTACAATATTTTTCACTACCTGGCGGATCGCTCGAAGTAGGGGAGAGTTTGGCAGCCTGTGTCCAACGAGAATTTGCAGAAGAGGCAAGACTGTCTGTTGAAGTAAAACGCTTGGTTTTACTCAATGAATTTATTGAACGCCACCCACAAAATGCGGTGGAGTCTTGGAAGAATGGCATACACCAAATCGAGGCGATTTTTGAGCTAAAACGTTTGGAAGGCGAGGTCGATACACCCGAACAACAAGATTTTGGAATGCAAGGACTACAATGGCTCTCCAAATCCGATTTACAAAAAGTAAAATACTATCCAGAGGTAGCCATAGATTGGTTTTTTGAGGAAAAGCCAGCAGTTGATTTATACCAAAGCATAAAGCGAGATTGAAATGGAAGATGGTTACAATACTTCCAAATCTACACTTACCACATTGGCTACATTTCGTACCCCATCGTTTGCATTTAAATTAAGACGGTAATTGCCACTTGTTATCGTATTGGGAATGGTATAATTGAAATCAAAATCATAAGTTTTGTCAACATTGGAACCGAAGGGGAATGCTTGGTCAGTGGTAAAACTATTTCCTGTTGAAAGGTCGGTATAGCTCAAGTAGACAATCCCATTGCCGCCCATCGAAAGAGAGTGGTTGTCGCTTACTTGTCCTACAAAACGGATACTTTCGCCTTTTGCCAAACTCAATCCATTACTAGGTTCATTTAATTCTATAGTGGGTGCTTGATTATCGCTAGGGTTTTCGGCTTTGATGGTAAAAACATTGCTAAGGGGCGAATCATTGCCCACTGCATCTACAACCTGAATGGAGAAGTGGTAATTGCCTGCGGTGACATTGGGTGGAACATCTAAATTTCGATCTACATTTTCGCTAGTACCTGTAATATCGGTGATGTCCAATACCACCCAATCAGTAGTGGTATTGTCTGTGCTAGGTATAGAAACACTAGGAGCAGCACTACCACCATGACCGTGGCAATCGAAATTGTTGTGGATGTCTATTTTGTATTGTGACAAAGCGTCGTTGTCGGTAAACTCTAAATTTAAATTAAATGAATCGCCACCTTTTAATTTAAAAACGCTTGGGTCTGTTGCGCCACAAACTTCGTCGGACACAGGTGAAGGAGTAGAAGAAATGATTTTCAATGTAGGTGTTGTTGTGTCTATATCGTCTTCTCC
>JAHDIA010000488.1 GCA_020631035.1 Chitinophagales bacterium
TGCATCGGAAAAAAAATAAAAAAGTCTAAACATATTTTAATACAAAAATCCCTCCCAAACGCTAGCGTTTGGGAGGGATTTCTTTTTGTGGTATTGCCATTGCCAATGCTACCTTGCAATGAGCAATTTTTTAAATTCTATGATTCCATCACCCCGCTCCAACCTTAACCAATAAATGCCTTCGGATAAATCGGTCAGTCTTAGGTGGTGTTTTTGACTAGACAAAGTTTTTTGTAAAATTAAATGCCCATTCACATCATAAACCCATACTTGTTCGGCTTTGTCTATGTTGACAAAATCGCTGGCAGGATTGGGATACAATTGAATGCTCGATGCATTTGGAATGAGGGGAATAAAGGTGGAGGTATCCATCATAGTAGTATCCATCATAGTGGTATCCATCATAGTAGTGTCCATCATCGTGGTGTCCATCATAGTAGTGTCCATCATAGTAGTGTCCATCATAGTAGTGTCCATAGCCATTGTATCTATAGGCACTGTATCAACCAAAGTATAGTAATAATGGTCAATGCGATTAAGATTAAAGCTTTGGTCTGTCATATTCCAAGAAAAGCGTGTGTTCTTACGCAGATTGATTTCATCTTCTTTAAACTCATAATACCATTCATTAAGAGGTATCCATTCTAGAGTTGTTGTATTGAATGCAAAATCAGCACGGAAAGTTCTCTGAGACTGGGAGTTGTACGCATATATATTTCTATAGTTTTCCAACCAGTCATTGTTGTCTTCATTCCAATAAAGAATAATTGTTTCTAGGTTATTGTTATTAGAATCGTTAACAATTTCAAATCGCAAATCATTGAACCAATCGTCTTCAACAAAGGAAGCGTCCTCAATAGAACTTAAATATTGATAGTCATCGTATTCATAGCTTCTACGAGTAGATAAGACCCAATCATTTTCTACACCATCCCAAATCGAAATGAGTCTTTTAACAAATTGATTCATTTCATTCAATAAATATTCAGTATTGAATTGGTTTATCCATTCTTGATTTACTTCATCCCAATCTTCCTCTAATATATTTTCTAAGAAGTTGTCCGTATTGTAATTATAGGTCCTTCTTGAATCGTTTATCCAGTCCTCTATATTGGAATCGTAAATATAATCCTGGACAAAGCTTAGGTCATTGTTTTCATTGTAAGTATACTCCTTTTTAATATCTTTTTGCCATTCACCATCTTGCCATACCCATTGCACAAATGTCTCAAGATCGGCATCTTCTTCAAAAAAATAGGTATAGTCATATCGTACAGAGGGCAACCAATCATTAGACTCTAAATCCCAATAAGCAAAGTACTCACTTGTAATGCGTCCTTGAGCATCTCGCATCATTGTACGGAAATTGCTAGGCAACCAAGCAGCAGAATCCTCATTATAAGAATAATCAATTTGCTCAATAAAGTTAGTCGCTTCATCATAGCTATACACTTCTTTAATGAGTTTGCTGGAATCCGTTATATCTGAGGTATAAAAGCGATAAGTCACCAAAGAATCCAATAGACTGATTTCTTCAGTTATGGCTTTGAAGTGGTTTTCCTTGTTTTTTTCAGCTTTAAAGACAATGTCATCTTCTAACTGCTCAGATAATAAATCAAGGTCAAGTTCGGGAGAAAAAAACTCAAAGTTTTGTCCCCAAACGGAGCTATAAATTAGTAGAAATGTAGAAAGTAAGAGTAATCGCATAATTATTTTTTTCAACAATTATACAATATATATCATTGAATGTCAAGTAGGGTAAGGTTAAAAAGAGCATAGACCCAGCCAAGAAAAAGCGCATCGGGTCTACACTCTATTCATTACCCATCTGTCGTTACATAATTATCAGTTTTTGCTGATACCTTTTTTTTGTAGTATTCGATTGTATTTGAACCCAATAAATGCCTTTGGGTAAATCACCGACATTTACTTGACTATTTCTCAGCAAATCCGCCATCAAAACCATTTGCCCATTTAAGTCATAAATGAATGCTTTTTCTCCTATGGGAATGTTGACAATATTGTTTGCAGGATTGGGATACACTTGCAGACTATTCATTGTTTCCAATTCATTTAAACTACTGACCACAGCAGAATCGACCACAGTGGTATCCAAATATTCGGTATAAAAATAAAAATCTCGTTCATCCAAGTCCCACACATTGTTTGCCCACAAATACTGACTTTTTCTAATTGGGGCAATGTCATTATTTTGATAAATTGTTGTCTCTTTGTTGAAAGGTATCCAATCATTGCTTGCCATATCCCAAGTCAATTGTTGTTGTTCTACAATTTGCCCTTCCGAATTGTAGGCATAGGATGTTTGATAGTTAGGGTCCCAGGCACTCACATTCCAATAGTACAAAGTCTCGTTCAATAAGCGTCCCATTGCATCGTTTTCCATATCAAATTTCCAAACAGCAATCCAGTCGTTACCTACTTTGTTGTAGGAGCGTAAGCCATTGGCAAAACCATTGGCATCATAGCTTGTGGTCTGTTTCAAACCTTCGATCCATTGCCCATTCTCCCAAACGGAACTGATACGTTCCACTTCTTGACCATTGGCATTGTTGGTGTAAATTACTTTGTATTTGTTGAGCCATTCTTGATTTGTGGCATGCCAGTCCTGTTCAATGAGTTGTATTAATACATTGTTTTCATCATATGTACGAACTGTTTTATCGTCCAAATGCCAATTGCCATTGACCAAGTCAGGAGCATAGGTAATGGTCTCAATCAAATCATTGTTGTCATTGTACTGGTACTCTCGTTTTTCGTCTTGTAGCAAGTTTTGAGCAGTCGCATCCCATTTCCACTGTACGAAGGTTTGGATGAGTTCAGTATTCAAATGGTAGATATAATCGTAGCGTACATTGGGCAACCACCCATTGCTGGCATCATCCCAAAAGGCATACAAATCATTGCTCATTCGGTCCTGTGCATCATAGGCCATTTCACGCCTCGAACTGCCTCTCCAAGTATTGTTGAACCAGCCCAAATCGGTTTGTTCCACAAAATGTCCTTGAGCATTGTAGTTGTACAGTTTTTTTGCCGAGAAAACAGAATCACTTTCACCCATATAATTAAAAGCAATCAAGGAGTCTAAGCGATAAGCCACTTCAATTTCAGTTGTTTTAATTAGGTGTTTCGCCTTCCATTTTTCAGGACTAAGGTGTTGGTAAAGTAGCTCTTTTTGCGCCATTGGATGTGGTGACACCACATCTGAATTTATATTTTGAGCATTGAGCCAATGTCCTACAAGACATACCAATACTAGGGGGAAAAGGGTTTTCATATATTAGTTTTTGGTTGCTAAAAACATAGCAGGGCTACTATGCTTATAGCAGTATTAAGCAAGTAATTGATATTCAGTAAAATATGTGAGACGTGGCGGTTCTTACATTAAATACTGTGTAAATTAAATCTCTATACATTTTGTGTGCATCTTTTCGTCCTATACTGCATCTCGTACTCGCCTTTGGTAGCTATGGCTACCAGGCTCCGTGCGTTCTTTGTATAGAACAAAAATCTACTACCCAAAATACATATTTACTTATTTTACACAGTATTAAAAGGAAAGTAAACTTGTAGAGTGGGGGGATGTGAAGGGTTTGTGTTCAGATTACAAATATAATACAAGTATTTGGTTTTTGAAAATAAAATTGAAATTGCCCTTTGGGCGGTCTTTCGGTCAATGGAATTCAAGTTATATGAAAATGTTGCAGAAACACAAGAAAGCTATGGACAATAGGGCATTGATTATCGACTATTTTTATTGTGCAACGTCATTGATTTATGGCTACGTTCGGTCTGGTTAACCAACGTCCCGATTTCATCGGGATACAAGCGTTCATCCACCCGCAACATCCTACGCAAAAACAAATTGTGAGTTATAAATAGTCTAAACGTAACTTTAAGTGTTAAGCGATAGCGTCACTTGAAGTTGAAGTAGGTCAAGTCTGCGACTTGCTACTATCTGCAAGTTACAAACTTGCGCTACTTTGGGTTTCAGTTGCAAACTGAAACCTACTAAGGTAGAAAAAATTCAAAATAGGTAGAAATGAATGGCGTGAAGCGGATGGATGCAAGAAAAAACGCAGGACCAAAAGAAGCGATATTACGCCTGATTGCAGTGGATAGCTCCCGATGCGTAGCAAATCGGGACTAGAAACGAAAAGCAGGGACACACCATCGTTTGAAAAACAAACGTTCCGTCCAATAAAAAAATCCAAAGAAAAACGTAAATTTACTTAATGTTAAACCTGAACATTCGATTAACCAAGATCAAGGATCACTATGTTTATAGACAAGGAGAAATTTGAAGCCATTTTTCAGCAATATTTTGAGCATTGCAAAAAAACCAATTGGCTGACAGAACAAGAACGATACAAATTTGAATTTGCCGAGTGGATAGATGGCCGACTCGATTTGGACCGACAAACAGATGTCGAAATTGATGCCATTATTGAAACATTGCAAAAACAAGAATCTGCGAAGACAGATGAAAATGGATTGGGTTTTATCAGCCTTCTTGATGGAGGGAAAACTGATGAATACAATATTTCCAAATCTGAAGTAGGCTTGATGCGGCGTTTGGTAAAGGGGGATTTGAGTGAAGAGAAATTAAATTTAAAAAAATATAAAATAACCTATCCACAGCTTAGTGTTTGGCTTAGTTGCCTCGATCCAAGTCATTATGCGCCCTATTTAGATGATGGGATATTGGACGGTATTAGACATTTGTCTATTGACAAAAAGAAGGCTCGGAAAGGGAAGCGTAGTTTCTTAAGTGCAACAAAACATCTGCTAGAAATACGCAGTTTGCTCAAGTCCCACCAAAGTGCATTGGCATCGCTTTTTCGAGACATTCGGGGAGCCTCACAATTGAATGATTTGTTTTACAATTGGATTGCCCAAGATGTTTGTTTTTTTGTTGCCCAACACATTGTGAATGCCAATGGAACGGTAGCAGAGGAAGAGGTGGATTATGTATTGGGTGTAGAAAAAAAACAAAAATTAAATTTAAAAAATACGTCGCTTAA
>JAHDIA010000489.1 GCA_020631035.1 Chitinophagales bacterium
ACAATGCCATTGCGACCTTTTTGGCAGGCGTAATTCTATCTTCCCCATACAAAATCATGGAATGGGAAATATCAATCATCAAAACCGTTGAGGTTCGGGTTTTGTATTCAGTTTCTTGTACTTCCAATTCTCGCTCTGTCAATCTAAAATTGTTGATCCCATATTGAATTTGAGCATTGCGTAGCGACTCAGTCATCGCAATTTTATCTAGGGAGTCTCCAAATTCAAAAGGACGCAAATCAGAGGTCCGTTCGTCGCCTTGTCCACTAAAATAGGTTTTGTGGTTTCCCCTACCCGCTTTTTTAAGTTTGCCAAAAATCTCCTCAAGTGAGTTTTGACGAATGGTTCGCTCCGACTTAGCGGTAATTCTAAAACCTTGTCCCCCACCTTGCTGATCGTCCTCAATGTATCCCTCTTTTTTAAGATCCTCAATAAAGTCGCCTATACCATATTCATCATCAGTCAATCCATATTCTTTATCGAGTTCGTTCATCCAAGCCAGTGCCTCTGACACATCGCCCGAAGTATAAACCAACAATTGCATAAACACATCTAACAATCTTTCAAAAGGCGAACGATTGTCTTCTTTGGCGGTAAATTTAGCAAAACGGTATCCTAGCATTGTATTTAATTCAAGATTAAAAATTCAAGATTGGAAATTCAATCTTAAATTTAATTATTATTTAATTATGGTGCAACGTCTTTGGGTAATGGCTGCGCTCACTCTGGTTAACCAACGCATGTTTCATTCTTCGCACCAAGTTTCATCCTCCCGCTCATCCGACGCTACTTATAAATAGATTTCACAAATTGATGCGTCAATTGTTCATCAAATATGGTCTTTATTGGAATGACCAAGTTTTGGATTGTCTTGACAATGACTTCCCCTGATTTAGATTTTAACTCTAGCTCATATTTTCTATTTTCATTCAAAATGTATTGCTCTAGCATTTGTTTCTTTGGCGCAATGATCCAATATTCCTTTACTCCGTGATTTTGATAATCTTCAAATTTGATTCCTCTATCTCTTTGTTCTGTTCCTTTGGATAGAATTTCTATTATCAAATCTGGTGTAGGAAACAAAGCTTGATCTTTTTTAAATGTACTTGCCAAGTCTTTATTGAAAAAACACAAATCTGGTTCATAATCATTTCGGGTACATTGTATCAATATCTTTTCAAAGCCTAAAAAGCCCAAGTCTTTTTCTGTTACATAAGTCCCAATTATTTTAATGAGGTTCAAACTTACATCATTATGCGTTTTCTTAACAGGCGAATGAATGATGATTTCTCCATTGATAAACTCTGCCTTTTCTTGTTCTGTTATTTGATTGTAAAACGCCTCACGTCTTTTCTTTTCCTCATCCAATATCAACTTTGCTCGCTCAATCAAAATTGGCGCACTAGGAGAGTTTAGTATGTCCGATATTAATTTTTCGTTTATACTGACCATCATCATAGTTTTACTAAAAACAATCGCAATAGTTTATCTACTTCTACATCAAGGAAGCTGGGCTTGTCAAAACTCGAAGCCTATAATATAATTCAACGATTCAACAGCTCCAATAGTTCAAACCCCAATTGATCGAAATTGTTGTGGGTATTGCCCAAAAGTACCACCGCCGTTTGACTTTCTCTAATAAAAGCCACAAAAGCGTGAAATCCCTTGGTTGAACCTGCGTGGGTAAAAATCAATGGATCTTTTTTTCGTCTTTTCAAACTGTGCCATCCATAACCCGCATAAATATGTTTGCGATGAGTTGCCTCCTGAATATTCAATGCTTGTTCTACAGCCTTTCCCCATAGTTCAGCCCCTTCATCACACTTGACATACGTATTGACAAATTTAAGCAAATCTGGTAAATTGCTCATCAAGCCCAAAGAGGCGGTCATATTTGCATAATTCTGCTTGGGGGCAATGGTTCCACTAAATTGGTGTCCATTTAACAATTGGCTAGAATCCACCATTTTAAAATCTGTTTCCAAGGCTTTGTTGATTTTTTTGTTCAACACCTCTGTAAACAATTGCTTGTAATGGTTTTCCAATACATATCCAATAATGGCATAACCCCAATGAGAATAACTGTAATCATTCTTAACAGTTTGTTTGTTCGCTACATAATTGGAGAGCGATTCCTCTAGAAAATATCGAGTGTAATGGGCATATTGATTTTGCTTGTCCCTAACGGTATACAATAGATTGGGAGCTTGCTTGGGCAAATTGGCCGAGTGGGTCAACAATTGATGTAAACTTAGCTTGCTCCAGTGTTCGTTTTGTAAAGAATCTGGCAAATAAGTAGCCAATGAAGTTGTTAAATTCAACTCCTCGGTTTGTAGCAAAATATTGGCAGTCAACACCTTGGACAAAGCTCCCAACTCAAAGAAAGAGTTTGAATCTGGTGGATTGGGATTGTGTCTTGATTGTTGCCCCAAATAATAATGATACAATTCCTCACCATCTACAATGCCCACAGCCAAGGCTTGATTGTCTTCAAGGTATTCTTGTACATATTTTTTGACTACACCTTCTAGTGCTTGACTTCTTTGAGACATCACAAATTGTGTAGCACAAAGAAGGAGGCAAACAATTGTTGCTATATTCAATTTTGGCATTACCTTTATCGCTTTATTAGATAAATCAATCTTAGAGCAAAAAACGTGTTCTGCGAATGCGAATGAACGTCATAAACTAGCCCCGATAGCAATGGAAAGCCTTGCGTAATCTGATTGTCCCATTGGAGTGCCTAAGTTGTGATATAGACACTAGAAACAGTCAAGATTGTGTCACCCCGCAAGCTTGCAATGGATAGCGGGCAAACAAGTAGCGATTAAAGACAGCACCTTTGCTCCTTATCCATATTCCTAATAAGACTCAATAAAAAATGGAAGTTAAAGAAATTGTTGCAAAATTATACCAAATTAACAGCATTAAGGAAAAAAAACTCAATGGATATGCTAGTTTGAATTATGCCATTGAATCAGAAACAGGTGAAAAATTTGTCTTAAAAATTCATACCGATCTAAATGAACAGCCTTTTATACAAGCAGAAAATGAATTGTTGATGTTTTTAGCTCCTCAATTCAAAGACATTCTCCCTGTGCCTCAAACAAACATTCATCAAAATACTTTGGTCAGACAACAAAATTTTGCAGGAGATACCTATGTACGTATGCTCTCTTTTCTAGAAGGTAATTTCTTAGCGGAAGCCCAAAAAACACCCAAATTGCTACAATCTTTTGGACAGTTTATGGGCAAACTCAATAAATCGCTACAAGGATTTTACAACTCTGCTATTGCTTCCAGAGTCTTCAAGTGGGATTTGCAACATTGCTTACTCAATGAACAATACTTGGCTGATATTGCTGATCCTAGCAAACGAAAATGGGTTGAATACTTCTTTCTACAATTCAAAGAAAAAGTCAGACCACATTTGCCCTATTTGCGCAAGAGTGTCCTCCACAATGACGCCAATGATTGGAATGTCTTGGTCAAAAACGAAGAAGTAGTGGGACTGATTGATTTTGGAGATCTTGCCTATACCCAAGTCATCAATGAAATTGCCATTGCCAGCCCCTACATTGCTTTTGATGAAGCTGATCCTTTGGAAAATATCTGTATTTTTATCCAAGCTTATCACCAAGAGTATCCGCTTGAAGAAAAAGAATTAGAACTATTGTATTACCTCATTGCAGCTCGTTTGTGTAGCAGTGTTTGTAGTTCTGCCCATTCTCGCAAACTCGAACCCGAAAATGAATACATCAGCATCAGTGAAAAACCCGCTTGGGATTTACTAGAAAAATGGATTGCCATTAACCCAATTAAAGCAGTCAATCGCTTTAGAGAAGCGGCGGGCTATGCTGTTGTGCCTGCACCCAAAATAGATGACTTACTTCAAAAACGCCACCAATATTTTAGCAAGGCGATGTCCATCAGTTACAAAGAACCGATTCATATGGTGGGTGCCGCTTTTCAATATATGTATGATGCAGCGGGAAATACTTTTTTGGATGCTTACAACAATATTCCCCTTGTAGGGCATTCCCATCCCAAAGTAGTTGAAGCAGGTCAACGTCAAATGGCACAACTCAATACCAATACCCGCTACCTCAATGAACAACTGAGTAACTATGCCGAAAAACTTTTGGCAAAATTTCCTCCACAACTCAACAAACTGTTTTTGGTCAATTCAGGAAGTGCTGCAAGTGATTTGGCCATACGTATTGCCCTTACCCACACCCAAAGAGAAAAGATTGCTGTGCTAGAACACGGTTACCACGGCAACACTATGCTGGGCATAGACATCAGTCCTTACAAATTTGAGGGCAAAGGTGGACAAGGCATCCAAAACAACATTCTCAAATTACCCATACCCGATGCTTATCGTGGAAAATTCCAAGGACCCAATGCAGGCAAACAATATGCAGAGGAGGCTTGTCAATTGCTACAAAGCCAAGTCCAAGATTCCATCGCTGCTTTTATAGGGGAATCCATTGTGGGTTGTGGTGGGCAAATAATGTTGCCTCCCAATTATCTCAAGACCGTTTATCAATGTGTACGAGAGATGGGCGGTTTGTGCATCGCCGATGAAGTACAAGTAGGATTTGGAAGAGTGGGCAGTCATTTTTGGGGCTACGAATTACACAATGTTGTTCCAGACATAGTGGTCTTGGGCAAACCAATGGGCAATTGTCACCCCATTGCTGGAGTAGTGACAACAGATGCCATTGCCCAATCTTTCGCCAATGGAATGGAGTTTTTTAGCTCCTTTGGAGGCAATCCTGTCAGTTGCGCCATTGGCTCGGCTGTATTGGATGTCCTAGAAGAAGAACAATTGCAAAAACACGCTTGGGAAGTTGGGAATTACTTTGTACAAGAACTCAAATCTTTACAAAAAGATTTTCCCGTCATTGGCGATGTCAGAGGCAGCGGACTATTTTTGGGTATTGAGATGGTTCAAGACCCGATTAGTAAGAAACCCGCAACCCAATTAACGGCTGAGGTCAAAAATGAGCTTAGAAATCAATTTATTTTGGCAAGTACTG
>JAHDIA010000005.1:0-7703 GCA_020631035.1 Chitinophagales bacterium
CAATACTTTCTTGTTTAAATAAAGTTGTTTAAATTGTTTAAAGCTGTTCTTTCCCTTTTTCATAATTAGGTTGTTTAAAGGTTTACTAATATATGTTTGAATATCATCAAATGTGAGAACATTTGACAATACAAGATTTAACTCTTATGTTAAAGCTTGAAGGGGAGTTCAGCTAAATAAAAGTATATTATATTACTTAAATTTAAATTTAAGTAGGCATATATTTTTTATGGAAAGATCTAGATAGGATTTATTGAATTATATCAATTACATCTTAATTGATGTATCTACAATAAGGATGTTTAATACCCCAATATTAAAGTATTTTCAGGAAAGATGCAAGTAATTTCAAGGCTTTTACCATTGAATAACAAAGACTTATAATATATCTTAGCTACACAAAAAAACTTTTTCATTTGTCAAACAATTGTAAATATAAGTATTTCAAAGACAAACACAGTATAAAAACATACGATACTAAACATACAGCTTTCTAAAAAAAATTCCTCAATTTGTTGTTCAACAAATTGAGGAATTACGAACGTTAGTGTAACAAATGACTATATATTTGCATATAATTGTCTTATCTCGTATTGAGTCCTCTACCAAACAACTTGGTCATTAAACGATCGAAAAGGAGATACATTACAGGGACAATGACCAATGTTAGGAAGGTCGCAAAGGTCAATCCCATAATGATGGTCCATGCCATTGGCCCCCAAAATTTCACATTGTCTCCTCCAAAATAAATATTGGGTGCAAAGTCTCTCAATAAACCTGCAAAGTCAATATTGAATCCTATTGCCAATGGTATCAAACCAAGAATGGTTGTGATCGCTGTCAAAAGTACTGGTCTAAGACGAGTTGCCCCACTTTCTACAATGGCGTCAATGACCTGGTTCTTGCTCAGTCGGGTACTAGATCCCAATTCCAATTTTTCCCTCAAACGCCTTCTAACCAGATTGGTATAATCTATCAAGACAATGGCATTGTTGACAACAATTCCTGCCAAGGAAATGATACCAATACCCGTCATAATGACAATAAAAGGCATATTGCTCAAAGCATAGCCTAAAAATACACCAATGGTACTAAACACCACTGATGCCAAAATGATAAAGGGTACAACTATCGAATTGAACTGAGATACAATGATTAAGAATATCAAGCCGACTGCAATGAATAAAGCTGTAATCAAAAATGCCATAGATTCTTGTTGTTGCTCTTGCTCGCCTGTAAAACGTACTTCGTAGCCTTCTGGTAAAGTATAGTCTGCCATCATTTCTCTATATCCATCTACTATGGCTGTAGCATTGTAACCATCCAATACATTGGCGGTAAGATTGATCATTCTGTTCAAGTCTTTTCGTTTAACTGCTCCAATGGTTGACTCATAAGTAGGACTGGCTACAGCTGAAATAGGAATTTGTACTACTCGCCCATTGCTCTGATTCTTAAAGGTTATTTTTTGATTGAGCAAACTAGACATATCGTAACGGTTCTCTTCATTGAATCGAATGATGATTGGGTATTCATCTTCCCCTTCTTTGTATTTAGATACTTCCTTACCAAAAATGGCCGTTCTAATCTCTGAAGCAATCATCCCTGTTGACAAACCATAACGGCGTGCCTTGTCTCTATCTATATTGAGCAACAATTCTGGCTTATCTTTTTCCAAATTGATTTTTAATTCATCTACACCTTTGGGACCTTCTGTAATCAGATAAGTTTTAATGTCTTCTGAAAGAGCCAATAAAGTTTCAAAATCTTCTCCAATGACTTCTACATTAACAGGTGGTCCTGTGGGTGGTCCCGCTTGCTCTTGCCCAACTGTAACCGTTACACCAGGAAAGTCAGATACCTTGGAGCGAATTTCCTCCATAATTGTCTTGGTCGATTGCCCTTCTCGCTTCTGGAATTCATGGAAGAAAATCGACACCCTTGATTTATTGGGTGTACTGGTCATATCTACTGTACTTCCATCGGTTGGGTTACTGGTTCCTTTCCCTACATTTGCCAATACAGCCTCCACCATATACTGATAAGGTTCGAGGGTTTCTAGTACAATATCTTCAATTTCTTGTGTCAAAGCGTCCGTCTTCTCAATATCTGTACCGACAGGATACTCTGTATAGATAAAGACTTGATTGGGTTCAGCTTCGGGAAAAAATAAAATTGGAATGTTTCTAGAAACCATAAAACCAATAGAGCCAATCAACAACAATATGGTCAAAAAGAGGAATACATAAGGTCGCCAAGAAGTCAATGCAAAGCGTACAAAACGTTGGTATATCTTTTCTAAGACAGGCATAAAAGTCGAAAGGAAAATATTCGATAATGGACGAAAAACGAATACTTGTATCAAAGTAAAAATGGATATGGTTGCCGCCAAACTTCCTAGGATGCGTGCTCCTCCATTATCCGATGAAAACCCAATAAAATAAAATACTCCTGCAACTACTGCCCACAACAAACTAATCAACAAGATTCTTCCATAACGGGTTTTTGCTTCTGGATTTTCCACCTTCATAAATACTGAAGTCAATACAGGATTGATGACCAAGGCAACAAAAAGTGAAGAACTCAATACAATAATGAGTGTCATCGGTAGAAACTTCATAAACTCCCCCATAATGTCGTTCCAAAACAAAAGTGGCAAGAAAGCCGCTAGTGTTGTTGCTGTAGAAGCAATGATGGGCATTGCCACCTCCCCTACTCCTTCTCGTGCCGCTTTGATGGGTGGGTAGCCTTCTTGCATCAAACGGTAAATATTTTCGACCACCACAATCCCATTATCTACCAACATTCCCAAGGCAAGAATAAGCGAGAATAGAACCATCATATTGAGGGTGGCTCCCATAAACTGCAAAATCATAAAGCCCATCAACATTGAGAGCGGTATTGCGATTCCTACAAACATTGCATTGCGCAAACCGAGGAAAAAGAGCAATACCAAAACCACGAGTATGACTCCTGAAATGATGCTGTTCTCCAAATTACTCACCATATCTCTGGTGATTTTGGAAGTATCGTTGATGAGTCTGACATTGAGTTCGTCTGGTAAAACTTCGGCTTGCGCTTTCGCCAAAGCAGCCTTTACCTTATCAGAAGCATCCAATAAGTTGGCTCCATTTCTTTTGATGATGTTGAGGGTAACAACAGGCTTGGTGTCTCCCCTTGCATAACTGCTGGCATCTTCATAGCCAAATTGTACCTCTGCAACATCTTTAAGGTAAACAACGCCTCCACCTTTGTTGCTTATGATGACGTCTTCTATCTCTGCCACATCATCAAACTCCCCTACAATGCGAACATTGCGGCGGACATTTCCCGATAAAACATCTCCTCCTGAAATGGTGAGGTTTTCTGCTCCTATGGCTCCTTCAATGTCTCGCATACCTACCTGTCTCGATTCCATTTTTTGGACATCCACATTGATTGTTACTTCTTTTTCTTGTACACCGCTAATGTCTACACTTGATATTTCAGAAAATTTCTCTATCTCATCTTGTAGGTATTCGGCATAGTCTTTTAAGACATCAACATCATTGTAGCCTGATAAATTGATGTTCATTACAGGCATACTACCAAAATCCAATTTGATGACATCTGGCTCAGCAGGCAAATCATTGGGCAACTCTGCTTTGTCAATGGCATCTTTGACATCTTGCAATGCTTTGTCAACATCTACATCCATATCAAAGGTTACTTTGATACTCGAAAAATCTTGGATGGAGGTAGAGTTGATGACATCTACGCCTTTAAGTGTATTGATTTCTTTTTCGATGGGACGCGTTACCAAATTCTCAATATCCAAAGGAGAGTTACCTGGGTAGGCAGTAGCAACATACATCTCTGGAATCTTGATTTCGGGATAATTCTCTTTGGGCATTGTTCGATACGATACAAAGCCCATTATAATAATCATGGCCATGATCACAAATACACTGGTTCGGTTGTTGATTGCCAACGAACTTAAACCAAACTCTCTTATTAGCTCTTTTCCTTTTTTTTCAGCCATTGTTGTTTGTTTTCAATTGAGCATTAGCTAATGATAAATAATGATATAGTTTTACTATTGTATGATGATATAGAAGCGTCGGATGAGCGGATGGATGAAGCTTGGTGCGTAGTATGAAGCCTGCGTTGGTTAACCAGAGTACACGTAGCCTAGAACCAATGACCTTGCACCATCCTTTAGATTACGAATTTAGAATTACGAATGTCTTAGCATTTCCTGTTCATTGTTGATTAGGTAAAATATATGATTGTGTTGATTGCTTGATATTGTAATCACTTAGTTACTCAATCAACGCAATTGCTCAATTAAACAGTCAGCTCAATCACACAAATCACAACTCATAATTCACAACTCACAATTCCCCTATCGTATTCTCACCAAACTGCCATCTTTGACCAAATTACTGCCTTCGGCTATAAGGGTTTCTTCACCAGTTAAGCCCTCTTCGACCATCGTTTCTCCATCCACTGTTCTACCTGTTTTGATGAGTATCTTTTTGGCTTTTTTACCTTCTGATGTTTGTTCTATAATGTATACAAATTCTGTTTCGCCTTCTCTCAAAATAAGATTGGTCGGAACGACAACAGCCTCTTCTTGTTCAAACTGTTTGATTTTGATAAGTGCCTGCAAATTGGGTTTGAGTTTGCGATCACTATTGGAAATATTGGCTTCGATTTTGAAGGTACGACTCGCAGGATTGATCATAGAACCAACACGGGTAATTTTGGCATTTCGCTCAATTTCCAGAGCAGGCACACTCACCTCAATTTTATCTCCCTTTTTGATGACTGACAGATAGTTTTCTCCTACGTCTGCTACTACTTGAACATTGGCAGTATTGATGATGGTCAAGATGGGCATTCCTGGCGACGCCAACTCCCCTTGTTGTAAATTGACCATTTCGACTATGCCACCAGCAGGTGAGTAAACATTGGTTTTTTTCATTTGTGCTGCCAGAGATTCCAAGCTTTTTTCTAGTGCTTCTACATCGTTTTTAGAAGCCAAGTACTCCAATTCTGAACCAATTTTTTGTTCCCACAAACGACTCCTACGTTCATAGACATCACGAGCAAGATTGAGTCGGGTTTCGATTTCAGCTTTTTGGCGATCAAATGTTTCGCCATCAAGTGTTGCCACCAATGCCCCCTTTTGAATGTAGTCACCTTCTTTGTAATTGAGACTCATAATATTGCCAGGCATTTCGGAGCTTGCACTAAAATTGCCTTTGGTTTCGATGGTTCCCATTATTTCGACATACTCTTCAAAATTTTTTGTGTTTACCTCTTCTGTTGTAATGTTGAGTACTTTGGCTTTGGCTGCCATAGAAGGGTCCAACTCAATGATTTCTTCTTCTAGTGACTTGATCTCAGTCTTTAAAGCGATTTGCTTTTTTTTCATATCGGCTAGGGCTTCTTTTTTCCCTTCAAGCGTGGATAAGTCATACTCCTTTTCTGCTTCTCCTCCACAAGCAGCAAAAATGAGTGTCATTCCGATTAGTAATGTGGTAATTATATATTTCATTTCAAGCATTTTCAGTTGTGAATTATTTCTATAAAGTTTACTTATAGATTTCCGAGTGCTTTGTCCAAGTTAATTTTGCTCACCGATAAATTGTACAATGCTTGTACATACAAAGCTTGGGTTTGGTAGAGTTCTCGTTCTGCCGCATTCACTTCAAGACTTGAGCCCAAACCTTCTTTGTATTTAATGAGGGTGACATCGTATATCTTTTCTGCTAGTTCGTAATTTTCTTTTTGGCTTTTGACTTGCTCCAATGCATTGGTATAATTGGTACGAGCTTGCTCTATCTCTAAATCAAAAGATTGTTTGAGTAGTTGTTGTGCTTGGGTAATTTGTAAACTTTGTAGTCTGCGTTGTTCTATTTGTGCATTGGTTCTAAGCCCTGTAAAAATGGGAATATTGATTTGCAAACCCGCTACGAAAGTGGGAAACCAAAATTGTCCTTTAAATATTTGTCCCAAATCATTTTGTTGAAAACCTTGTTGATATGAAGCAAAAGCAGCTACATTGGGATAACGTTGCCATTCGTAATTTTGAATGTCCAAATCATTCAACTTTCTTTGCCTATCCAAGACTCTATACTCTACTCTTTTCTTGGGGTCAAACGCTCCATCTTCTATTGCAATTTCTTCGAGTTCAGGCAAGACTTCCTCTAAACTATTTGTTAAAACAATGGCTTCTTTTAGTGGCATTCCTATTTGAAACTTAAATGCTTCAAGTGCCAAATTGTAGTTGCGTTCGGCATTGATGATTTGTAAATCCAAATTGGAAAGCGATAAATTGAGTCGGTCTACATCCAATGCCTCTACAAAACCATTTTCGTACAGTTGTTCTGTTTCAAATAGGACTTTACTTAGATTTTCTTTGTTATTTTCAAGCAAGCCAATTTGTTCTTGTGCAATCAAAGCGGCATAATATGATTGGGCAATACTTAATTTGACATCTCGCTTGGTTTGTTGAATTTCTTCCTCTTTTAATTTGGCAAATTCTTTAGTGGCATCCAGTGCGGTGAGATAAGAACCGCTAAACAACAACTGGCTAGCTTCAATGCCTGCAGTAATATTATTACGTGTTCCAAATTGCAGCTCTTGATAAACATCGTCGGGAGCCATTGGGTCTAAGGCATTAGCAGGTACCAAACTGGTAGGTATTTGTATAAAATATTGATAATTAATTGATGCATTGACCTGCGGCAGCCCTCCTGCCCTGATTTCATTTTCTTGCTCTTTAGCAATCATCACATCAGTTTCCTTCACTTTAACATTGAGGTTGTTCTTTAAAGCATAGGCATAAGCATCCTCTAAACTAAAAGCTGTCTCCTCTGTTTGTCCAGTATCATCTTGTGCCATTGTTACTTGCCCCAATACAAGCAAACAAACCACCCAAAAGAAATATCTGTTTTTAAGCCTCATTTTTTTGCTCTTTAACTTCCTGAATAATTTTGTTAAAATAAGCTTTGCCTTCATCTGAGGCAATGCCATATATATGGTAATACAAAAACTCAACATAAACATCTGCCATATTGTACTGTTCAGCAGGAAAATGAATGGTATCTGTTATGCCTTCAATCTGACTTACATAAAATTTGGTCACAATGTCAATGTCAATGTTTGAGCGATACAATCCTTGTTCGATGCCCTCTTTAATGTTGCGGGCAATCAATACATTGATGATTTCTTGGTGGGTTTCAACTTGTTCCCAACACGCTTTGTAATATTTTCGCAAGTCATACAAAGCCGATGGATTGATTTTTCTCAAAATACTACTATTAATTCGAGCAACTTGTACCAATACATCTATCGCATTGTTGTCTGTGTCTCTAAAAATAGCCTCTATTTGCTTTGAATTTTCTTGCATATATACATCCAATGACTTGCTTACCAAGTCTTCCTTATTCTCTACAAATTGATAGATTGTTTTTTTAGAAATGCCTAGCTCACTTGCAATGTCTGACATAGAAACACTCTTGATCCCATATCGGAAAAAAAGTTCTGTAGAAGTTTTTAGTATTTTTTGTAATTCGCTCATTCAATAACAAAGTTATACTAGAAAAACCTTGGAAACTATTTTTTTGTTCAAAGTTTCCTTAGTTTTCATAAAAAGTTAACATTTAACTTTTATAAAATGTGTTTTCTATAAAAAATGAGCTTGTCGAATTGGT